>NZ_JBVVPQ010000019.1:0-25144 GCF_055811695.1 Bradyrhizobium sp. MI1.3
TTTGCTATCAAATTTGTAATGGCACGGGTCCCCCGCCCACAAAACCCCCCCTAATTGCCCCGCCCCCCAACCAAATCCAGACTGCCTCCGCGGAAAGATTCTGGATTGCTTCGCTACGCTCGCAATGACGATGCTGAAGCAGTTGCCTGCCGACACCGCGATCTCGTGCCCCGGACGCCGCGCAGAGCGGGGCCCCTGCCCTTCTTTACATGCCGCTCCGCTCTTGTAACAAAACCGTCATGCAGCGAAACTAAACGAAGCCGGGGGCCGCGGTTGGCGGCCAAGCCGCCTCGCAGGGAGAGATTTTGATGCGCCGTTCACTGGTGTTGCTGTCAGCCGGACTGACAGTGTTGTCCGCCGGACTTTCGACCGGACCCGCCTCCGCTGAGAACAACACGCCCCGCAACCTGATCCTGTTCATTCCGGACGGCCTGCGGGCGCTGAAGGTCACACCCGAGACCGCCCCCGCAATGGCCGAAATCCGCGACAAGGGCGTCAATTTCAAGAATTCGCACTCGCTGTTCCCGACCTTCACCATGGCCAACGGCTCGGCGATGTCGACCGGCCATTATCTCGGCGACACCGGCGTGTTCTCCAACACGATCTGGACCAACTACACCTCGGTGCCCGCCGGCGACACCGTCGTCCCCTTCATCGAGAATGACGCCGTGCTCGGCGACATCGACGAGCATTTCAAGGGCGATTATCTCAACGAGGACACGATCCTGAAATTGGCTCGGGACAAAGGCTACAGCACGGCCGCGCTTGGCAAGCACGGCCCGACCTATCAGTTCGACCACACCGACAAGCCCGAAAAGACCGGCCTGCATTCGGTCGTGTTCGACGATGCCACCGGCGGCAAAAATGGCGTGGCGCTGTCAGACGAGGTCAAGGCCGCTCTCACCAAGGCCGGCCTGCCCCTCGCAACGCCGCCGCGCGGCGACAACTCCAAGGCGGGCGATGCCAAGACGCCCGGCACTATCGTCGCCAACGTCGCGCAGCAGGCCTACTTCGCGGACGTCGCGGCCAAGGTCGTGCTGCCGATGTTCAAGGCGCGCAACAAGCCGTTCGTGCTGGTGTTCTGGTCGCGCGACCCCGATGGCAGTCAGCACAACACCGGCGACAGCCTCAACCAGATCATGCCCGGCATCAACGGGCCGACCTCGATGGCCGGCATCAAGAATGCCGACAACAACCTCGCCCAGCTCCGCAAGGCGCTGGACGAGCTCGGCCTTGCCGCCACCACCAACATCATGGTCCAGGCCGACCACGGCTTCTCGACCATCTCCAAGGAAAGCAAGACCAGCCCCTCGGCCAAGCTCAGCTATGACGACACGCCAAAGGACTTTTTGCCGATGGGCTTTCTGGCGCTCGACCTCGCCAAGGCGCTCGACCTGCCGCTGTTCGATCCCAACGACAAGAACGCCAAAGTCGAGGGCAACAAGCATCCCAAGGCCGGCAACGGCGTGCTCGGCAAGGATCCGGAAAAGCCCGATCTCGTCGTCGCTACTAATGGCGGCTCGGACCTGATCTATCTGCCGAACAAGGACAAGAAGCTGGCGGCCAGGACCGTCAAGACGCTGCTCGAGCAGGACTACGTCTCCGGCCTGTTCGTCGACGACTCGCTCGGCCGCTTCCCGGGCACGCTGCCGCTGTCGAGCATCAACCTGCGCGGCAAGGCGGCGACGCCGACGCCGGCGATCGTCGTCAACTTCCGCTCCTATGCCAGCGATTGCGGCGAGGCGCCGACCAACTGCTCGGTGCAGGTCGCCGACACCGTGCTGCGCCAGGGCCAGGGCATGCATGGCAGCTTCAGCCGCGGCGACACCATGAACTTCATGGCCGCCATCGGCCCGGACTTCAAAGCCGGCTATGTCAGCGAGATCCCGGTGAGCAATGCCGACGTCGGCATGACGGCCGCCCAGCTCCTCGGCCTGCGCAGTTCGCAGAACGGCGGCCTCGTCGGCCGCGTGATGTCGGAGGCCCTGCCCAACGGCATCATGCCGAAGGCGTACAAAGGGGGCGAGAAGTCGAAGAAGTCCGAGAACGGCCTGCAGACCGTGCTGAACTTCCAGCGCGTCGGCAGCCAGCGCTATTTCGACGCCGCCGGCTTCCCGGGTCGCACGCTCGGGCTGGAGCCGGACGCCGGCAAACAAAAAACGGCGGGGAAATAACCCCGCCGTTCAAATGCGTCCTCGTGAGAGGCGCAGAATCTTACATGCCGATGTCGAACACGTTCGGCAGCTGGCCCGCCAGAGGCAGCGCGGTGGCGCCCAGGAAGGTCGCCACCATCGCCATCAGGCGACGGTTGTTGTGGCGCTTGCCGCGCATCTGGCCGGCGATCCACTCCAGCATTTCGCTGTTGACCTTGGAGGCATAGGACGGCGCCCAGCCCTCGATATCGGACTCGGCCGACAGCGCGACGCTGCGCGGCGGTACCTTCAGGCCGGAGGCGCTGGCGGCATAATGGGCCACCGCCTTGGCGAGCAGGTCGTCGAACCGGCCGCCATCGGTACGCTCGGTCGCAGCTTCGTTGATCTCGAACAGCACTTCGGCCTCAGTGCGGCTGATCGGCTGGTCGTTGACGGCCGTGGCGGTCAGGATGCGGGCGCACCAGGCGGTGTCATCGGCATCGAGCGAGCGGGAGAAATGGACCCTTCCCTTGGTGGTCGGGCCTTCGCCCGTGATCACGCCGTCGCGCACGATGGTCAGTGCATGGGCCGAGGTATCGCGGCAGGACGGTTCGAGGGACGGCGACTCAATAGACTTATGCGCAGCGGCAGACATAGTTCACTTCCAGATTTCTTCTGATCGGCCAGCATTTTCATGCCGGCGTAAAGGGGTGGTTAATGATTCGGTACGGGGGTCGCGACTTTTTGAGATGGTTGCCAATTGGTCGCTGTCAGGACCATTTCGGTTCTGGGAAGCGACGGGCGAGCGTGATGGAAGTCATAAAAGGCTTTCTCGGGGCAATCGCGCCCGTATAGCCCCGGTGGAGATGTTTCGCCGCAGGCGCGGCTGTAACAAAAAGGTGCTAGGAAATCAGGCCTTCAAAGAAGGAATTCACATTTTACTTGAAGCAGTTCAGTTAGCGTTCACTTGGGATCGTGGAGCCCCTATAATGGTCACCACGGTCCAAGATGAATTCGCAAGTAAATTCAATAACATGAGGTAGAACCATGACACTTCCGATCGGCGCCACCGCCCCCGACTTCGAAGCCGAGACCACCGAAGGGAAGATCAAGTTCCACGACTGGATCGGCAATAGCTGGGCGCTGCTGTTCTCGCACCCCAAGGACTTCACGCCGGTTTGCACGACCGAGCTCGGCGCGCTCGCCAAGCTGAAGCCGGAATTCGACAAGCGCGGCGTCAAGCTGATGGGCCTCTCGGTTGATCCGGTCGACCGCCACGCCAAATGGTCGGAGGACATCAAGGAGACGCAAGGCGCGGCCCCGAACTATCCGATGATCGGCGACACCGATTACAACGTCTCCAAGCTGTACGGCATGCTCCCGGCCGCGATCTGGGGCGATCCCCTCACCCGCACCGCCGCAGACAACCAGACCGTCCGCAACGTCTTCATCATCGGGCCGGACAAGAAGATCAAGCTGGTGCTGGTCTATCCGATGACGACGGGCCGGAACTTCCAGGAGATCCTCCGCGTCATCGACTCGCTCCAGCTCACCGCCAAGCACCGCGTCGCGACCCCGGCCGACTGGTCGCAGGGTGACGACGTCATCATCGCGGGCTCGGTCTCCAATGACGAGGCCAAGACGATCTACCCGCAGGGCTGGAAGGAGCCGAAGCCCTACATCCGGATCGTGCCGCAGCCGAAATAACGGAACTGTCATTCCGGGCGATGCGTCAGCGCCGCCCGGGATGACGATGTTAGCTCTTACGCCGCGCGTACGCGTTCGAGGAAGCCCTCGACCTCGGCCTTCAGATGCAGGCTCTCGCCCGACAACGCCTGGGCGGAGGCAAACATCCGGCTGGACGTCTCACCCGTCTCGTTCGCACCCTCGGCGGCCTGACGGACGTTGACGGCGACATCGGCCGTGCCCGATACCGCCGCGCGAACGCTGGCGACGATGTTTTGGGTCGCGCTCTTCTGCTGCTCGACCGCAGCCGAGATCGACCCCGCGATGCCGCTGATGCGCTCGATGGTCTGGCTGATCGCCTTGATGGCGACAACCGATTCCTCCGTCGCAAGCTGCATGCTGGCGATCTGGTTCGAGATCTCGTCGGTCGCCTTGGCGGTCTGGCCGGCCAACGTCTTGACCTCCTGGGCCACCACCGCAAAACCGCGGCCGGCATCGCCCGCGCGCGCGGCCTCGATGGTCGCGTTCAGCGCCAGGAGATTGGTCTGCTCGGCGATCGAGGTGATCAGCTTGACGACATCGCCGATGCGCGCGCCCGCCTCGGAGAGCTGCGCGATGCGCTGATCGGTCGCCTCGGCCTGCCGCACCGCCTCAGCGGAAATGACATTCGATTCCTGCACCCGCCGGGTGATTTCGGAGATCGATTGAGACAGCTCGTCCGAGGCCGACGCCGCCGAACGCACGTGCTCGGAGGCGTTTTCGGAAGCTCCGGCCGACCGCGCGGACAGATCGGCGGTGGAGCGCGCGGTGTCGGTGAGCTGCCGCGCCGCGCGCTCGAATTCGCCTGACGATGTCAGCACCTTGTCGAGAATGCCGCCGACACCGCCACGGAACTCCTCGACGAAATTGCGCAGGTCGGATTTGCGCTGATCGGCGGCTGCAGCCGAAGCCGCCGCCTGCTCGCTGCGCATCCGCGCCCGCTCCTGCGAATTGCTCCTGAACACCGCGACCGTGCGGGCGATCTCGCCGATCTCGTCGGCGCGATCCTCGCAATCGATCTCGACGTCGCTTTTCCCTTCGGCGAGCGCGGTCAGCGAGCGCGTCACCGAGGTGAGCGGCTTGGTGACACGGCGGACGACCAGCAAGGTCAGGACCAGCACCAGCAGCGCGGCGAGCCCGGCGGCGGCCGCCATGCTTTCGATCGTCTGGGCCAGCATGCTCTCGAATTGGGCCATCGGGATGCCGACATAGAGGATGCCGGCGACCTTGCCGCTGGCGTCGGCGATCGGGAAATAGGCGGTCATGAAGGTCTTGCCGAACAGGGTGGCCGGGCCCTTGTAGGCCTCGCCACGACGCAGCAGCGCCTGCGCCGGGTGATCGGCGGCAAGCTGGGTCCCGACGGCGCGGTCGCCATTTTCCTTCTTCACGTTGGTCGAGCGCCGCACGAACTGCCCGCTCGCCTCATCGAACACGAACAGGGTCGCGTTGCCGCCGACATAGGACACCGCGCGATCGACGATGGCGTGATCCCTGAAGTCCGGCATCTTGGGAATCTCGGCGCGCGCGACCGCGCCATCCCGCATCGTGATCTTCGCATCCGGTACGATTTCGGCAAAGGCCAGCGCCAGCGTGCGCAAACTCACCTCGATATCGCGCAGCGCACGATCATTGAAAGCGGAGCTGAGCGACCAATAGCCGGCGCCGACCACGAGCGCCGTATTCATGGCGATCAGCAGCACCGCGCACAGGAGCGCCTTGGTGCCAAGTTTGAATTGCGGCAGAAACTTCGCCGTTGCTCGTCCGTACATGAATGGAATGACTCCTGTAATTCCTGCATATTCGTGCAATCGGCTTACGGCCGCATTAACGCGGTTCCCATCGCGACATGCTTTCCAAATCGTTAACGAGGATACCCCTGACCACGCCCAAAACTACGCTAAGGACTACGCCAAGCGCTCTGCCCATCATCGTCTGGTTTCGCGATGATCTCGCCTGTCCGATCACCCCGCCCTCCACGCTGCCGCCAAGGCCGCTGCGACGACCGGCGCGCCGGTGATCTGCCTCTATGTGCTCGATGACGCGGCCGGGCGAGCGCCGGGCGCCGCGGCGCGCTGGTGGCTGGAGCAGTCGCTGCAACCGCCCGGACCGGGAGGGGACCTCACATCTGTTACCGCATTTGAGGTTCGGCGAGCTCAGCCCGCGCCAGGTCTGGCACGCCGCGCGGTTTGCCGCGGCGGAAAACTCCGCGATCGGTCCCGGCGTCGACAAGTTCCTGAGCGAGCTTGGCTGGCGTGAGTTCTGCCGGCACCTGCTGCACGACCATCCCAACCTTGCCACCGAAAACCTGCAAGCAAACTTCGATGGCTTCCCATGGAAGCCCGACGCCAAGGCGCTCGCAGCCTGGCAGCGTGGCCGCACCGGCTATCCCATCGTCGACGCCGGCCTGCGCGAACTCTGGCACACTGGCGTGATGCACAACCGGGTGCGAGGTGGTCGCCTCGTTCCTGGTCAACCACCTCCTGATCGACGTCCCGACCAAGCTGATCCACCAGCCCTGGGCGGCGACGCCGATCGAGCTTGCGAGCGCCGGCGTCACGCTCGGCAAGAGCTATCCGCAGCCGATCGTCGATCATGCCAAGGGACGTGAGCGCGCGCTCGCCGTCTACGCAAAGATCCGCAAAGGTTGAGCGTTGCTTTGACACAATTATGAAACGCGCTATCGTCATCGCTCCATGCAAACCGTGGGGGACGATATGGACGACGACAAGCCAATGACTGAACAGGCGATGGATACGATCACCACCGCCGTGGAAGCGACCAAGGACGCCGCTGTCACTGCGGTGAAGAAGGTCAGGAAAGCCGCCAAGAAGGCTGCAAAGAAAGTAGCGCCGAAGAAGGCTTCCAAGAAGAAAGCCAAGAAGGCTGCGAAGAAAACTTCGAAAAAGGCCGCCAAGAAGACTTCGAAGAAAGCTGCAAAGAAGTCGTCGAAGAAGGCGGCCAAGAAAGCAGCAAAGAAAACGGCAAAGAAGGCCACCAAGAAAGCTGCCAAGTCGAAAAAGAAGGCCAAGAAGGCCAAGCGCTGATCGCAAAGGCCGAGGTCTCCGGGTGTGGACGCGCCCGGAGACGGCTCCAGCGATACCCTACCCTCGCCGCTTGGCTGCACGCCGGCCCGGGTGATGGACGCCTTGCGGATCTCGGAATTCGCTGCGATGACCTCGCCGGTCCTCGGCGTTGAAGCGCCGCCGCTTCTCGGGCGAGCCGAACGCCTTGATCACCTTCCTGCCGTTGACCTTCTTGATGACGTAGCCGCCCTTGGTCATCGAGAACGGCTCTTTCAACGTTCCCTTGTGGTCGAACTTGGTGCCCGGGCGGTGCTTGAACGGTTCGAACCAGGAGGGATAGACGAAGTTCGACATCTCAAAGCCGGCCACGAAGAAGGTGTCCTCTTCCACGGCGTCACAGACCTCATAGGCATATTGGGTGTTCGGGTTTTTGTCGGCCCACAGATTGGCCATGGGATCGAGCACCATCTCGAACAGCTCGTGCGAGGCCGCCACGCTGACCGGCTCATCGCCCAGCGCCTTGACGAAGATCTTTGAGATCGGCTGGCGGCGATGCGTCAGCTCGTGGCGGCCGAGCATGTTCTTGTGGGACGCCTTGTCAAAATAGACCAGCTGCCAGTCGCCCGGCTTCGGCTTTTCGGTGACATAGAGGTCGACCGGATAGCCCCACACCGGCAGGAAGTGCTTGTCGTAGCATTTCTGGAGCGCCGCTGTGAGCCTGGCCATCTTGCGGCCGCTGATCATCGGCTCCGCGTAGTTGAGGCAGGCAATCCGGACTGGCTTCAGGGATCTGCCGAGCAGTGCACGACGCGCTTTCTTCATGGAAATCACCGTGTGAAAGGGAGGCTGAAATGCCCCAAGCCTAGCACGACGCACGTCAGGGATGTATTCCGGCGGCCCGGCCCGCCGGTCCTAGAAGCGTCGGTTGACCACGAACACCGCGGCCGCGCACATCACCATGCCCGCGATCGCCAGCGCATCGAGCTTTTCTCCGAACAGCAGATAAGCCATCAGCGCCGTCACGGCTGGCACCAGATAGAACAGGCTTGCAACAGACGTGGCGGCGGCGTGGCGGATCAGCCAGTACAGCAGCCCGATCGACCCGATCGAGAGCGCCACGGCGAGCCAGGCCAGCGCGAGCATGAACTCGCGCGTCCAGTGCACCACGCGGTCCTCGAACAGGAAGGCGCCGATCGCGAAGAAGATCGTGACGGACACGTACTGCACGAGATTGCCGGCCCGCCAGTCGATATGGTTGCAGTAGCGGCGCTGATAGAGCGTGCCGAGCGTGATGCTGATCAGCGAAACCACGGAGGCGAGCCAGCCGAGCCCGGCTTCGCCGGTCATGGGACGGCCGTGCAGGATCAGCACCACGCCGCCGAGGCCAAGCACGAGCCCCGCCCATTGCACCGGCGTCACCTTCTCCCCGAGCCAGCGGTTGGCGATGGTCGAGGTCAGGATCGGCTGAAGGCCCGGAATGAGCGCGGAGAGCCCGGCCGGAATCGAGTGCGCGATCGCGATTGCGGTGCCGCCGAGATAGAAGCCATGGACGAGAATGCCCGCGACCGCGCTGTGCGCGATGCCGATACGGTCCGGCCATTTCGGTCGCGCAACGGTGGCGATGATCGCCATCAGACCGACCACGAACGCCATACGGATGGCGAGGTAGGTCAAGGGATCGGCATTGTTGACGACGTATTTGGTGCCGATGAAGCCCGTGCTCCAAAGCAGGACGAACAGGATCGGCGCGGCACGGGCGGTCAGGGCTTCTTGATTTTGGTTCATTGCCGCCCTCATTGCCCCACCGGGGGCCAATGCGGCAATGCGAATTTCGGCCAATTCCGTTCAGACGATGCTGCGCTGCGACGGAGCGGCTGCTCAGCCGCTCACCATTCGTCCGGACAGGGATCGATGATCTTCCAGAGCTCGACGCCGTTCTTGATCTTTTTCATATCGGTGGTGAGCCCGCCATTGCGGCGGATCCAGTCCTTCACCGTGTCGGGGTAATAGGCCATCAGGTCGGACGTCCCCTCCGCGCTGGTGACCTTGATGCCGAAGGTGAAGGCTTTGTCGTAGTAGGCCTGGTGGAAGCCGAGGCTGGCGCGCGGCGTCACGCAGATCTTGTTCATCGGCACGATGCCGAGCACCAGGGTGCAGGCCGAGTTGCAGATGCCGTCGATGATGACGCGCTCGCCCTTCTCGCGGACGCGCTTGTACTTGGCCTTGTACTCCTCGACATAGCCGCCGTGGTCGCGGGTGATGTGCAGTTCGGCGCGCGCCGGCGTGGCGGCGACGACCGAGAGCAACAGCAGGCTCAGAAGCGTGATGCGCATGGCGAGGTGACGGCGAAAGCCTTCAGGAATGGACCGGCCTATGGACCCCAAAAAGCCGGCAACAGGAGTCTTGAGCTAATTCTCTTTGGTCACACTTGTGTGGGGAATTCGTTAAGCATCTCGAAAAGGCCAAAAATGGGCAGGTCTGGACCATAGAACCGGCAATTCTGTCACACCCACCCGGGAATCTGCGGGATTGGCCCCGGTTTTCGGGCGGCAGACGGGTGCTCCGGCCGCCCGAACTGGCTATAAACGGCTGACCTATTCGTGCGGGTTCCGGAGATTCGAGATGAGCAAGTTGAAGCTTGTAGCCGCGATTGCAGCCCTGTCGGCCGCAATCCTTGCCCCCGGCCTCGCAGAGGCGCGGGGACATCACCGGTACCACCGCCACTACGCGAACCCATTGCCCTACCCGATCAGCTATCTGCACAATTACGGGCCCGGCATCACGCCAGGGACGTTCGCCTTGTACGACGGCCCGTCGACCAACCATTGCTACCAGAGCGCAGCCGCCTATGTCGGCCAGGACCGCCGCCGGCACCCCTGCTTCTGAGGAGCGCAGGCGCGTCCTCTGCGGGGGCCGCTATTTGGCGGCGCCCGACAGCAGCAATTGCTTCTCGATCTCGTAGACCGGCAGTTTGACGAGGTCCTTGCCGACCTCGCCCTGGAGAGCCTTGCGCACCACGTCCGAATAATCGGCGCGGATCATCCCAAGCGCACGCGGCGAGGCCACCAGGGTCAAGGCCGAGGTCTCGCCTGAGCTAACGGCGGCATCGAGCCGTCCGGCCAGGCCGCGCAGGAAGGCGCGCTCGGCCTCGTCGTGCCAATCAGTCTGCTCTACCGAGCTGCGCGTGCTGCCGGCCGCGCCATGGAGCCTGCCCGGCGCGTCGGTCCCTTGCGCACCGGTCGAGGGATTGGGCTGTTCGTGCACCTCCCTGGTGTGGAGGTTCGGAAACATCTCGTCGCCGAGGTTTTCCAGAATGAGCGCCTTGCGCCCGTCGCACACGACCAGCCAGTCACCCTTGTCGATTCTCATTTTGTCCATTGCACAGCTCCAAAGCGACCTCGCGAGCCGGCTCTTCGAAATGCTCGGAAGGCTGGCCACGACGCCAAGCTTAGGGGCGAAGCTGCACAGTTGGATTGCGCGGGATCAAGGATGGCGGCGATTTCCCGCGGAGCGCAACGCAAGCGCAGCATTGGTCAAGAGCACGAACCTGGGATAGTCTGGCGGAGCTAAAGGTCAGGCCTGCGGCGGGCTGGCTGAAGACCTGTTCATCAGCATTACATTTCGCTCCCGCCACAATTTGATCAGAACAAACTTCGATATCCCTGTATTGCGTAAGCGGAGAAAGACATCATGAAGCTTAGAATTGGCCTCGTCGCCGCGTCCCTGTTGGGTGCGTTGGCCGCATCGCCGGCGGCGTCTGCCATGCCCATCGCGCCAGCTCCTGCGACGCCGCGGGTCTCGGACGTCGAGCAGGTCCGCATGGTCTGTGACGCCTGGGGACGTTGTTTCTGGCGCCCGAACTACTATGGATACTACGGTGCCCCGGCCCCCTATTACGGTCCCCGATATGCGCCGCGCTATTATGGTGGCCCGCGCTACTACGGACCACGTTATCGCCGCTGGTGATTCTAAAGGGGCCCTCCGGGGCCCCTTCGCTTTTGCGAGATCAAGGATGTTGGTCTGGAGTCATTCCAAAACTGATCTAGATCAAAGACGAAATCCGCCACGCCATCATTCTCCGACGATGGTCGATTTGATCGTTTTTCGATGTCCCCAGACGGGCATGAATGTGCAGACACATCTTGAGAAGCAACAGAGAAAGGAGGCACAGAGCTTTGCCTCCTTTGCCTGTCCCGCCTGCACGCGGCTGCATTTCATCGACCTCGCCTCCGGCCAGCCGATGACGCGAGACCGTTGACGACGACATCGATCCGCCGGGCTGCATGCCATGATGTCCGCAATACTACGGCCCGGAATCCGGTTTACTGAAACGCGATGTTTCGCCATTGATGGCGATGTTCTGACGTTCATTTGATTGTCATATGCGGCAGCCGGCCACACGCATGTTGTTCGACGCCCTCGCCCCATCATCCGCGCTTCGATTGATCGGCTTTGCCGACGTCGATGCGTTTCGGCCGATCGAGTCGATGGAGGATGCGAGAAGCATTCCGCTCGACGTCCGGAATTTCGCGGCGGCTCGCGCTGTCGTCTCCCTGCCCGGCTGCCGCATCGTCATGATGCGCTCGTTCGCGCGCATCCTCGACGGCGCCTATCGGATGCCCGGGGGGATGGTGATCCTGCCCATGACGGACGACCTTCAGGTCAATTCCAAGGGCATGGATCTGGACGCGCGTTTCTTCATCGCGCTCCGCGGCAGCGATGAATGCCATTTCGTCGAGCGTCGGACCAATCATCATGCGATGATCATCTTCTCACCCGGCCTGAGTGACCGGGGCTGGTTCGATCAGGCGGACGATTTGCGGGCCCACGGCGCGAACCGCCCCGCTTTGCTCCACGCACGGCAGCTCCTTCTCGACATTCTGCGAACCGCGTCGGTGCAGCCGGCCTTGTTCGAAACGACTGAGGTCGCCGCCCATCTCCAGGAAGGCCTGCTGCTCGCGCTCGACGATCTGTTTCGCATCGATCCACTCTCAGACCGGAGTGCCTCCGTCCAGGGCGAGCGGTCGATCAAACTCGTGCAGCGGATCGACGATTACGTCGCTGCACATCAGACTGCTCCGATCTATACCGCCGATCTCGCCGGCGAGTTTGGCGTCTCGATCCGGACGCTCGGCGGCGCCGTCAGCAAGGTGTGTGGCATGAGCCTGCACCAGTACATTCGCCTGAAAAAATTGTGGGCGACGCGGTCTCGCCTTCTCAAGGGCGGCGGCGCCACCGTCGCCACATGCGCGCGCGCCCAAGGCTTTCACCATTTGGGCGAGTTTTCCGCAGCTTACCGCGCGACCTTCCACGAAACCCCGTCCGACACGCTGGCACGGGGCCGGCAAGCGGGTCCGACGGCAGGCTGACGGGCCAGGCCGCTGCGACGGTCGTTGTTGTCAACGCCTCTTCGGAACATATCCGGAATTGGCGCGCTCGGAGAGATTCGAACTCCCGACCCTCGGAATCGAAATCCGATGCTCTATCCAGCTGAGCTACGAGCGCCCTGGCCCAGGCAATGGGCCGCAACCGAGACGCCCCAGATCGCTGCTGGCGAGCCAGCAGGCCGGACGACGTTCGGATGGGTTCGAATTAGCAGAGAGGCCGGCCAATAAAAAGCCCTTCCCGCCGGATTCGAGAAGGGTCGGACCCGCTCTTACCAAGTGCTGTTGAAGAAGCCGAAATGCGGCTGCTGCGCCATCACCATCATCGGCCCACCTTGCTGCGGCATCGGACGCGTTCTGGCGACCTTGCGCTTGGGCTGCTGCGCCGGGGTCCGAGGGGGCTGGGCCTGAGGAAGCTGGGCCTGCGCCTGAACTTGCGGCTGAATTTGCGTCTTGGCTTCGGTCCTCTTGGCGGCAGCGGTATTGGCCTTCGCGGCCGGCGTGAATTGGGCGAACGTCTCGCGGACCCGTGCCTTGGCTGAAATCTCGGCCAAAGCCGGAGACATGCTCTCCACGGGCGGCTGGGGAGCCGCGACGGCGGCGATCTTCACCGCAGGGGCGGCAAGCGTCGGCTGACTGGTGTCGAGAACGACGCGCTCCGGCAGGTGGCGATCGGACCGGATCCGGATCAAAGGCTGTTCGTTGCTTGCGGTTGCGACAGCCTGCGTCACAGGCGAAGTCGGCAGAACGGAGTTCGCCGCGAACAGCAGTGCGAGCAAGGCTCC
This sequence comes from Bradyrhizobium sp. MI1.3, assembly GCF_055811695.1. NCBI lineage: Bacteria > Pseudomonadati > Pseudomonadota > Alphaproteobacteria > Hyphomicrobiales > Nitrobacteraceae > Bradyrhizobium > Bradyrhizobium sp. MI1.3. The sequence goes on from NZ_JBVVPQ010000019.1 coordinate 13,050, forward strand.
ACCGACAAAGAAGAAATACCGAAAAATGGGCATTTGGCCACGCTCCGCCCGTCGCATCCCCGCGTGGGCTCTCCGCCTTAACGGGCGATCATTTAATTGGTTCCTGGCCCAGCCGTTCGGTTCAAATGGCGACGCCAAGTTTTTTGCCCAAGCCCCCAGGACAGTAACTTTTCCGCTACCGGAAAATGCCGGCCTTAGGTCCGGCGTGCTGCCACAAGCGAACACTTCGCCTGATCGGCATTCACGTTGACGAAGCCGACAGGAATGCGCGCAAAAGTCTTGCGGCTCTTCATGCCGACCGTATCAGCCAGAACGCGGCTGCGGTCGGTGAGATGACTGCCATCGCGCCGCGCAAAAGCGCAGACGATCTCGACATCCTTTACGGCATAGTCATTGTCGTTGCGGAGCGTGAGCGTCACCAGCGCCTTCGAGCCAAGGCCGCCGCGGCGCCAGGTCTGAGATGAAATCCTGATCCGACCGAGTTCTGCCATTGTCGGAATCTGAGCTTCGGAAGGCGACGACGGGGCGGCCGCATCGCCCAAAGGCGCCGTCTCGACCGCTGCCACGTCAGACCTCACCGGTTCGGCACTGTTGCCTCTGGAAACAGGGAGCAGCATCCAGACGCCGCAACCGACGATGATGGCCGCCAACAGCCATAGCAGGCCTCGCCCAAATGAAACGCTCGCGATCGTCACCGCCCGCGCCAGTCGTTCGCCGGGCCCGGCGAAACGCCCTAACCCGATGCGGTCAAACCCAGCGTTCATGGTTGCCTCACCGATCGCGGCGGAAGCACGTTCGACAACGGATTCCGCCACTGCTTACCTTAATCCGGAAGACGAACTAAGGTTCCCGCGCATTGGCGAGTCGGCAAGAGCGGTGGCGGTCACCGGCCGAGGCCGCTAACATGCGCTGCAACGTCAAGACCCGTCGGGAGAACATGAAATGCCAGTCGTCACTTGGGATCACGTCCATCTGCGCAGCCCCGATCCGGAGGCCACGGCGGCCTGGCTGCGGGACATCCTTGGTGGCGAGATCGTGCAAGCTCCCGGACGGATCGACGTGAATCTTGGAGGCGCAAGGATCTTCATTGCGCCACTCGAGGGCGACAACGCGGTCAACCCGCCGCCGCCGCACCCGCATCAGGGGCTCGACCATTTCGGTCTCACGGTGAAGGACATCGACGCCGTCGCCGCCGAGATCAAGGCCAAGGGCGTCACCTTCACGCGTGAACCGACCACGATCCGCCCCGGCGTGCGGATCTGCTTCATCCGCGGCCCCGAAGGCATCTCCATCGAGCTGCTCGAGCGCGACAAGAAATATACCTGACACGGCGCGCGCCGCATCGGCGCACCGGGCGACGTGCGGCCCCGCGCGCCTAAGTCATGCTGCCGGGCATGAAGCAGCGGATGGCCACGCCCATGTAGCCGTAGATCGGCCAGACCATGGTGCGTCCCACCCGGTTCGGCTCCGAGATCACGGCCTCCTCTGGCACCTCGACCCAGACGAGCTCCTGCGGTCGGCCGTCGATCACGTAGCCATAGCGCGGGACGCGGACCCGATAGTGCCCGTCCTTGCTGTCCCAGTCGGTGTCTGAGAGTGCCGAGCCGTCTGCATCGGAGCAGCAAGGCCCCTTGCCGCTTCGCAGTCCGTCGAACCAGGCCTTCAATTCGGCATTGGTGTTGACGAACTGGCCGCGGTCGCGCGCGTGCCCGAAGGGGGGTGCGAGTGCGATCAAGGCCAGGGCGCAAGCGAGGCTCGCCACGGTTCGCCAGCGTACCGCGCCGCCAATCCGCTGTTGTCGTGTTTCGCAAATCGTGGGACGCACACTGTACAGACGCGGCTCCTCGCCGCCGGAATCGATCCAGTTGCTCACGTTTGTCTTGCTCCAGCACCCCGCGGCCAGTGCAACAATGGTTATGCATTTCGCGGGCCAACTTGATTCGCAACGACTGGCCTCGCTTCATGATCAGACCGTCATGGCGGTGTCATAGACAAGCCGGGACAACTACGGCTCACGGACAGGCTCGCAAGGCCGGCGGCCAAACTCCCGCGTTGCGCGGCCGCATGCGCTTTGGCATAAATGCCTACCGGTTACGCCATTGGGCGACGGCGGCCGGCCTCGGGACGTTATGAAGAACGGCCTCTATTCGATTCACGTGAACCTGCTCGATGGTCGGGTCGGCAAGGGCAGCGGCGTGATCCTTTTTCGCGACGGCAAGATTCTTGGCGGCGATGCCTACCTCTATTACACCGGCAGCTACACGGTGAAGGACAACACCTTCAAGGGTGAGGTGCTGGTCCAGCGTCACACCTCGCCGCGGGGCGACGACAATCCGCTGTTCGGCGGGCCTGCCGCGGTCGGCATCGGCGTCAGCGGCACCTTCACGGAGACGCGCGGGGACATGACGGGCACCGCGCTGGTCGGCAAGGCCAGCCAGATTTTCGGCGCGACGCTGCACAAGCTTGCAGAGGCCGACTAGAGCTTCGGGTTTTAATTGAATCGACCGAAGCTCTGGATTGTTGTTTCGACGCGTTTTCTACACCCGGACCGGCATCTACTTCGCTCGAAAACGTTCGAGCTATTCCGCGGCCTGCTCGAGCGGCGCCACGCGCGGCAGGATGATCTGGATGCGTGTGCCGCTGCCCGGTTCGGAATCCAGATCGAGCCGTCCACCGAGCCTGTTCGTGACGATGCTGTAGACGATGTGCAGCCCGAGGCCGGTGCCGCCCTGGTCGCGCCGCGTCGTGAAGAACGGATCGAAGGCACGGCGGCGGACGTCGAGCGACATGCCGCAGCCATTGTCGGAGAAGATGATTTCGACATTGTCCTTGCCGGACTCGCGCACCTGGATGTCGATGGTCCCCGGCCGACCGTCCGGGAAGGCGTGCGCCACCGCGTTGAGAAACAGATTGGTCAGCACCTGCCCGTACGGTCCAGGATAGCTGTTCATGGTCAGATCAGGCTGGCACTCGACGTTGAGCGTCAGATTGTGCTTGCGCAGGCCCGGCCGCAGACTCATCACCACCTGCTCGGTGAGGTCACCGAGATCGAAGCTGCGCTGGTCCGAATAGTTGCGGTCGGCGGCAACCTGCTTGAACGACTGGATCAGCTCGGCGGCCCGGTTGAGATTGGAGACGAGCTGCGAGGACGCGTCGCGGCTGGTATGGAGAAAGTCGTTGAGCGTGGAGCGGCGCAGCTCGCCACGCTCGACCTCGGCGGTGAACATAGCGGTCTTGCGCTCCAGCGCGGAGGCGACCGTGAGGCTGATGCCGACGGGATTGTTGACTTCGTGCGCGACGCCGGCGACGAGGCGTCCGAGCGCGGCCAGCTTCTCCGCCTCGATCAGCGAGGCCTGGGTCTCGCGCAGATTGCGCAGCGCGGTCTCGGCGGATTCCTTGGCTTTCCGCATCTCCTGCTCGCCGCGCTTGCGCTCGCCGATGTCGAGCGCCACGGTCACGATCCGCTCGATCTCGCCTTCGGCATCGAGCAGCGGCAGCTTGTTGACGAGCCATTGCCGCATGTGGCCGGAAGCATCGATGTACTCCTCTTCGTAGAAGCCGAGGCCTTTCCGCAGCGTCAGCACGCGCTTGTCGCTCTCGTCGGACTTGGCAGCGCCATAGCGCGACATCAGGTCGGCCGTGGTGCGGCCGAGCGCATCGCCGGGCTCGATGCCGAAGATGCCGGCCATATAGCGGTTCATCAGCACGTAGCGCAGGTCGCGGTCCTTGACGTTGATCACCGCGGGCACGGTGTCGATGACCTGCTGGAGCAGGCGCCGCCCTTCGGCGATGGCGTCTTCCGCGCGCTTCTGGTCCGTGATGTCGCGCAGCGTGCCCTCGTAGCGGACGATCTTGCCCGCCTCGTCGCGGACGCCGGTGGCACTGTCGGACAGCCACAGGATGTCGCCGCCGCGCTGGCGCACCTGGTATTCGAACTCGCGCACCATGCCGTCGCGTGCCATCAGCCGCTGATATTCGACGCGCGCCTCGGGATTGACGTAGATGGTGTGGGCGATGTCGTTGATGCTGTCGATCAGCTGCTGCGGGCTGTCATAGCCCATCATCCGCGCCAGCGCCGGATTGGCGTTGAGAAGGTCGCCGGCCGGCGTCGTGACATAGATGCCATCGACCGAGCCCTCGAACAGTTTCCGGTAGCTCTCTTCGGCGAGGCGCTGCTCGGTCAGTGCGCGCACCGCCGCCTCGCGCGCCGTGTCGGCCTCCTCCAGCGCGCGGCGGAACACTTCGGCCGCCCGCGCGATGTCGCCAATCTCATTGTCGAGATCGGCGGACGGGATCGAGGTGTTCTTCTCGCCGGCTGCGAGCGCGCGGATCGACCGCGCGATCTGGGCGAGCGGACGGACTGTCCGCCGCACCACGAAGCCGGCCGCGAGAATACCGATCAGCACACCGATGGTACCGAGCACGATGCTCTGCCAGCGCGCCTCCGTCAGCGTACGGGCAAAGTCGCGCGACAGCACGTGACCGCGCCGGGCGCTGACCTCGCGCAGCAATTCGGTGACGCGGCCGATCAGCCGGCCCTCGGTTCCCAGCACCTCGCGATCGATGTCGGCGATCTGCCGTTCACGGACAGCGACCGCGATGATCGCCTCGGCGTAGTCGTTGACGGCCGATCTGAGCTTGGGATCAGTGACGCCCATCGCTCGCATGCTCTGCGCCGCCTGCTCAGCCGCAGACGGGTTGCGCGCAAGCAACCCGAGCGCGATCCGGCTCTGCGCTTCCGACAAGCGGGACGCCAGCTCTCGGTCCGCAGTGCCAGAGACAGCCGCGTCGAACTGGTCACGGAGCGGCGGCAGGCCGGCAAGCAGCTGGGCGCGGCGGTCGATCAGCGTCGAGATCCGCTCCAGCCCGCTGCGATAGGTCGCAAGCCGCTCGCTGACGCCGTCGATCATGTCCTGCTGCTCGGGCACGAGCTCGATGCGGGTCTTCTTCAGGATGTCGCTGAGCGTCGAGGCCGCCTCGCCCACCTGCTTGAACTGGATGCCGGCGCCGGGATCGGTGACGAAGTCGCGCGCGGCGAGCCGCAGCTCGTTCATGCGGCGGTCGATGTCCTCGGCGAGGTCGCCGACGCTCTGCAGCCGCTGCAGCTCGGCAAAGGTCGTGTCGATGTGCCGGATCGCGATCACGCTCGCGGTCGAGGTGACGATGATCACCGCCAGCACCAGAAGGAAGCTGCCGAACGTGAGCTGGCCGATGGAGAGCGAGAATGTTCGCTTTTTCTCAGGGGTCGGCGTCAATTCGGCGGACATTGGTGATGTGAGGACCCGGCTATTGGAGCTCCAATATACGACGTATTGCGGTCCCGGGGGAACATGCGTCTCGCCGCCGAATATCCTTAATATTGCAGCCCTGCCGGACCCCCGCCGCCTCGGCTTTATGACGTTTTGACGTCGGCCGGCCGCCGGGCCGGGATGGTCATGGCGGCGACGCCGAGAACGACGCAGGCAAGGCCGATCCAGGCGGTCCGGCTCAGGCTCTCGCCGAGGAAGGCGACGCTGATGGCAACCCCGATCGGCACGCGGAGATAAGCCTGCGCCGTGGTGCCGACCGAGCCCAGGGTCTGGATCAGGCGGAAATAGATCACGAAGGCCGCGGCGGTCGAGAATGTCGCCAGCGCGAGCAGTGCCAGCACGGAACTCAGCGAGGGCGACAGTGTCCAGGGCTGCTCGACGACAAGCGAGGCCGGGATCAGCGCCGCCGCCCCGGCCAGCAGCGAGCCGGCCGCGGGCGCCATGGGATCGAGGCCCTTGAAGCTGCGGCCGAAGATCGCGGCGCAGGCGTAGCAGATGGTGGCGGCAACGATAGCGGCCTCCGCGACGAGGCCGCTTCCGACATCATGGACGGCGTCGACGCCGACGATCAGCAGGATGCCGGCCATGCCGGCAACCACGCCAACCAGCTTTCGCGGTGTCGTCGCCTCGTGACGCGTCACTAGGGCCGTGAGCAGGAAGGTGAAGATCGGGCCGGCCGAGTTGAGGATGGTCGCGAGCGCGGCATCGACGTGCCGCTCGCCCCAGGCGATCAACGTCCAGGGGATCACGCTGTTGAGCACGGCCTGGAAGGCGAAGCGTTGCCAGGTCGCGGCATCCGTCGGCATCCTGATGCCTCGCGCCCACATGATCGCGAGCAGCAGGAGGCCCGCAATCGTGGTGCGCGCCGCGATCAGCGTGATCGGCGGAATGGTGGCGACGCCGAGCTTGATGAAGGTGTAGGAGCCGCCCCACAGCGTCGCCAGCGCGAGCAGCAACGCCAGCTCGACGGCAATGTTGTTGTCCTGTCGGTTGTCCATGTCGCGCGCTCGATCCCGTTGTCAGGGACGGAACCTAGCGCGTCTGCCCTCGCCGATACTTCGTTGTGTGTCGAAGTGTTCTAGCCGAGCGCCCCGACCTCGAACACCTCGCCGTCATAGCCGGCCTCGCGGGGAATGCGGAGCTGACGGCCGGTTTCGGTCTTGGTCATGACAGGCATCACCGTCACGACGGACATGCCGCGGGCGTGCTCCAGCGCCGCGCTCACGCTTCCCTGCTTGGCGAGCCGGATCAGATTGCGCGTGGTCGGGAACGGCAGCTTGAAGCGGCCGCTCTCGCCTCCCTCCACCGCCTCGCGCGGCGAGACCCAGATCGAGTCGGTCGACTCCCGGCCATCATGCGCGCCGAGCTGGTCGGGCGGCGCTGCCGCAAGGAAGAACCAGGTGTCGAAACGTTTTGGCATCCCCTCGGGCGTGATCCAGTGCGCGTAAGGCACCAGCGTATCGAGCGCGAGCTGGAGCCCGTTATCGGCCAGAATGCTCAGGAAGCTGATCTTGTGCTCGTTGAGCGCGACGCGATGCGCATCGGCGATCTCACCGGCTCGCCTGGCATCCACCGGCGTGCCGGAATCCTTCGACCGCGCCAGCAGGATCCCGCTTTCCTCAAAGGTCTCGCGGATCGCGGCGATCCGAAATCCGCGGTCCGCTTCACTCAGTCCCTCGCCGCCCGAATACAGATCGGAGCGGGCGACGATCTCCTGATCGCCGGCATCGACGCTGCCGCCGGGAAACACCAGCGCGCCCGAATTGAACTCGATCTGATGATGGCGGACCATCATGAAGACTTCAATTTCGTCGCGGCTCTTGCCGTCGACCTTCGCGCCGTCGCGCAGCAGGAGGATCGTCGACGCAGGGCGTGATGCTGATGCCTCGGCCATTCGATTAACCTGCGGCACTGGATTGCGGGCCGAGATTGGCACGCTTGTCGACGCGGGCGACGCGCGACAGCAGGTACTCGACCTCTGCCTTCGCCGCGGGCGTGATGGTGGCGCCGGGCTTGCGCTGGGCGCTGGAGGCGATGATGCCGCGCTTCTGCAGCACGTATTTGCGCACGGCAAGGCCCGCGCCGGGCTGCTGTTCATAGCGGATCAGCGGCAGATGCGCGTCGAACAGATCATGGGCGGCGTCGCGCTTGCCGTCCTTCGAAAGTCGCACGACGTCGATCAGGAGTTCGGGGAAGGCATAGCCGGTCATGGCGCCGTCGGCGCCGCGCTCCATCTCGAAGTCGAGAAAGAGCCCGCCATTGCCGCAGAGGATCGAGAGCGGCCGCAGCGAGCCGTCCTTCTGGAAATTGCGCAGCGTCGAGATCTTTTCCAGCCCCGGCCAGTCCTCGTGCTTGAGCATCACGCAGTTCGGATTGTCGGTGACGATCTTGCGGATCACGGCGGGGGTGAACACCACCGACAAGGTCAGCGGATAGTCCTGGAGCACCCAGGGCACGTCGGGGCCGATGGCATCGGCCGCCTGCTTGTAATAGCCGATGATCTGGTCGTCGGTCCGCAACGACGGCGGCGGCGCGATCATCACACCGGCTGCACCGGCCCCCATCGAGGCCTTCGCCAGCGAGCGCATGGTGGCAAAACCCGGCGCGGAGACGCCGACGATCACCTGCATCTTCTTGGCGCGCTTGACGAAGCGTACCGCCACCTGCTCGGCCTCGGCGGCATCGAGCTTCGGCGCCTCACCGAGGATCCCCAGCACCGTGACGCCGTCGCAGCCGACCTCCTCGTAGAAATCGGTCAGGCGGTCGATCGAGCGCTCGTCGATCCGGCCGTCATCGTGGAACGGCGTCGGCGCGATTGCGAAGGTGCCCTTGGCGTCGGCGGTGAGCTTCATCGTTGTCCTTGTTTCTCTCTGTCGATGGCTAAAACCGCCGCGCCCCCATCTTGATCTGCTCTTCGGAGAAGAAGATCTCCTTGGCATGATCGGCGATGTCCTGGGCGTTCCAGCCCGTGTGCGGCGGCTTCCAGCCGTCCATTTCCATCATCCGCATTTCGCGCACGCCGCGGGGCCCGGACACGCCCAGCACCTTGCCGGTCTGGTCGCCCGACAAATCGCTGACCATGTATAGCACGGCTGGCGCGATGCCGTCCGGCCCCAGCGCCGCACCGGGGTTCTCCTTATAGCGGGGCAGGTCTGCGGTCATGCGGGTCAGCGCGCCCGGCGCAAGCGTCCAGATCCGGATGTTGTATTTGCGCCCCTCGATCGCCAGCACGTTGGACAGGCCCCAGATGCCCCCTTTGGCCGCGCCGTAATTGCTCTGGCCGAAATTGCCGATCAGGCCCGAGGTCGAGGAGGTGTTGACGATGACGCCACCGCCGTTTTCCCGCATCCAGCGAAACACCGGCATGGTGCAACAAAAGGTGCCCTTCAGATGCACCTTAATGACCTTGTCCCAGTCGGACTCAGAGGCCTTGGCGAAGGTCTGGTCGCGCAGAATGCCGGCATTGTTGACGAGGATGTCGGCGCGGCCGAAATGCTTGATGGCGTCGTCGAACACCGACTGGCCGCCTTCCATCGTGGAGATGTCGGCGCGATTGGCAACGGCCTTGCCGCCTTCGGCCTTGATCGCATCCACCACGAGCTGCGCCATCGATGTGTCGGCGCCGGAGCCGTCACGGGGCCCGCCGAGGTCGTTGACGACGACGGAGGCCCCTTCCCGCGCGAACAGCTTCGCGTAGGCCTCACCGAGCCCCCCGCCCGCGCCGGTGATCAGCGCAACCTTCCCGTCGAGTAGTCCCATGGTGGCTCTCCCTGGTTTTGTTTTTCTTACCTCGCCCCGCTTGCGGGGAGAGGTCGGATCGCCCTTGCGATCCGGGTGAGGGGGTACAGGTCTCAATACCGTCTCGGCTCGTGGTGAGAGCCCCTCACCCCGCCCTCTCCCCGCAAGTGCGGGGCGAGGGAGACGACGGCCGTCGCGTGTTGCTAACCCAACACCGTCTTGCCGTTCTTGATCACGGTGACGCCGCGCGACTTCACCTTGGCTTCGAACGAGATCACGCTGCCGTCCTTCCAGAGGTCCATGGTCACGGTCTCGCCGGGATAGACCGGCGAGGAGAACCGCGCGACGTGCTGGCGGAAGGCGGAGGCATCGTAGTCGGCATAGGTCTGGAGCACGCCGCGGCAGGTGATGCCGTAGGTGCACATGCCGTGCAGGATCGGACGCGGGAAGCCGGCTTTCTTCGCGAACTCAGGGTCGGAGTGCAGCGGGTTGCGGTCGCCGCAGAGGCGATAGACCAGCGCCTGGTCGGGACGCGTCACGATGTCGATGGTCGTGTCGGGTGCGCGCGACGGGATCTTGTGCGGATCCGGCTGGGTCAGGTTCGGCCCGCCAAAGCCGCCGTCGCCGCGGGCGAAGCGCGAGGCGACCAGCGTTGCCAGCTTCTCGCCCTTCTCGTTCTTGAGCACGGTCTGGTGGCTGATGACGACGCCCTTGTCCTTGCCTTTATCGTAGACTTCGACAACGGAGGAATCGGCGGTGATGTGCGCGGCGACCGGCAGCGGCTGGTGGAAGGTGATGTCGCGCTCGCCGTCGACCACCATCACGCGGTTGAGGTTCATCTCGCCCGGACCCGCGCCCCACGCCGCAACGGACGCAAAGGTCGGCACCACCTTGAGCGGTCGCGGCGTCAGCGTGCCCTCGTTGACGAAGGCGAGCTCGTTTTCGTCCATCGGATCGGCGCCGAGGCCGATACCGTAGGCATAGAGCATCACTTCGCGGTCGGTGTAGGCATATTTCTGGCCGAGGTTCTTGAGGCCTTTGAGTTCGTCGTATCTGGCGGACATTTTTGTTGTTTCCTCCCGGCAGCTTCAGCTGAGCGGCGCCCATTGTTGCGCCCTCTCCCCTTGTGGGAGAGGGCTACAAGGTGCCCGCAACAAACTCGTTTGGGTGAGGGGTTCGCTCCTCATCGAACAATCTCTCAGTGGAGAGATACCCCTCATCCGGCGCTTCGCGCCACCTTCCCCCACAAGGGGAGAAGGGAAGAACTCGCCGCGCCTACTACGCCGGCGTGAAGAACGGCAGCGGCGCCCCGTCCGTCGGCTTGAACACCACCTTCACCTTCTGGCCGATCTTCAACGTCGTCAGATCGCAATCGACGAAATTGGTCTGGAGCGACGGCCCCTCCTTCAGCGTGACGTAGCCGATCGCGTAAGGACCGGTCGGCGACTTCCGCATCAAGCTGTAAGTGTAGATCGTGCCTTCGCCCGAAGACTCCTCCCACACCGTCTTGTCGGAGTAGCAGAACGGGCAGATCGCGCGGGGGAAGTAATGCGCTTCGCCGCAGGCGGTGCAGCGCTTGATCATGAACTTGCCCTCTTTGGCCGCGTCCCAGAACGCCGCTGTCTCAGGGTTCGTCACCGGGGCCGGATATTTCTTGGCTTCGCTCATCACACGCGCTCCAGAATCGCAGTCGAGGCGGCGTGGCGGACGCCGAGAAGCCCGCCGGTGCCGTGGGCGATGGCGAGATCGCAATTCTTGACCTGCACCTTCGGATGCGCCTCGCCGCGCAGCTGCCGCACGGCCTCGAGGATCTTGGTCATGCCGCCGCGGTTGACGGGATGGTTGCTGCAGAGGCCACCGCCGTCGGTGTTGAACGGCAGCTTGCCGACGCCCGAGATCAGATTGCCGTCGGCGACGAACTTGCCGCCCTCGCCTTTCTTGCAGAAGCCGAGGTCTTCGAGCTGCATCAAGACGGTGATGGTGAAGCTGTCGTAGATCGAGGCGTATTTGATGTCCTTCGGCGTGATGCCGGCTTCCTCGAAGGCACGCGGGCCGGACCAGATGCCGGCGGAGTAAGTGAGGTCGAGATCCTTGCCGCCGCGCGGGCCCTTCATCGCCTCGCCGTGGCCAATCAGTCTGACCAGCGGCTTCTTCAGACTTTTTGCGATCTCGGGCGTGGTCACGATCAGCGCGCCACCGCCGTCGGAGACGACGCAGCAATCCATGCGATGCAAGGGATCGGAGATCATCGGCGAGTTCAGGACGTCCTCGACGGTGACGACGTCCTTGAGCATCGCATGCGGATTGTATTGCGCGTGGTGCGAGGCCGCGACCTTGATCCAGGCGAGCTGCTCGCTGGTGGTGCCGTAGTCGTGCATGTGACGCATGGCACACATGCCGTAGGCATTGTGCGTGCTCGCGCCGTAAGCCGTCTCGAAATCGGCCTCGGCGCCGGCCGCGCGCGGCGGCATCGCGCCGGTACGCGGCTTGCCGGCCAGCGTGATCAGCGCGACCGAGCACTTGCCCGCGGCGATCGCTTCGGCGGCGTGGCCGAGATGGATGATGTAGGAGCAGCCGCCGGTCTCGGTGGAATCGACATGGCGGAGTTTCTTGGTGTTCAGGCCGAGATAATCGACCATCGGCCAGGCGCCGCCCGGGGCGTCGCCCGCGCAGAAATAGCCGTCGACATCGTCCTTGCTGAGCCCGGCATCCTCGATCGCGCCCTTGGCGACCTCGGCATGGAGCTGGGCGGTGGATTTGTCCGGCGCATGCCGGGTCGGGTGTTCGTAGATCCCGGCAATGTAGGCTTTGCCCTTGATGGTCAAATAAGGTCTCCGCTGGCGTGTCTCACTTCCGGTTTTTTCTGAACCGCTGCCGCCCTGTTGGCAAGCGCGGAAATATTCCGCCGGGCGAGAGGGCAGCGGGTTCGCGCAAATGGCCGAGGTGCCGTGAGAGGGCCTCTGCTTCCGAAATCGTCAATTGGAGGGCCCCCGGACACAAACCGGAAATTTTAGGGCGCCGCGTTTTGGGTTTTTTAGGGGGGGGGGG
>NZ_JBVVPQ010000019.1:25154-119268 GCF_055811695.1 Bradyrhizobium sp. MI1.3
TCCCGGCCCTCTGCTACCTAAACCCTCATGGCGCGCCCCCCTAACAAATCCAGTAATCTTCCCGCGGACGCATTTCTGGATTGCTTCGCTGCGCTCGCAATGACGGGAACGACGGGCCGAACCCTAAAGGTGTTTTGCCCGACGGCACAAGCGGTTTCGTTTTATCGGAACACACTTTTCTGCGAAAACAACCCCATGCACAGTAGACCGGTGGTTGATTTCAAACAGGAATTTGGTGGGTGGATTAGCAAGTCCACCCCACAAATTCTACTCCGCCGCGATCTGCCTCGGCGCGGGCGGCGGGTTCGCGAGGTCGGCGGCGAGCTGGGCGTAGCGGGCCTTGGCGTCCGCGACGGCCTTCTCCTTCACCGGGCCGTAGCCGCGGATGCGGTCGGGCAACGACAACAGCTCCACCGCGGTGTCGATCGTGAGCGGCGACAGCAGGCCGAGCACGGTGGCGACGTCCTTCTCGTAGCCGGCGATCAGATCGCGTTCGAGCTTGCGGTCGGCGCTGCGACCGAAGATGTCGAGCGGCGTACTGCGCAGGAATTTGAATTTTGCCAGCACGCGAAACACCGGGAGCATCCATGGGCCGAAGGCGCGCTTCTTCGGACGACCGAGCGCATCGACGCCCCTGCTGAGAATCGGCGGGGCCAGGTTGAAGTTGAACTTGAAGTCGCCCTCGAATTGGTCGCGAAGCTGCTTTTCGAACGCGCCGTCGGTATAAAGGCGCGCGACTTCGTATTCGTCCTTGTAGGCCAGCAGTTTTGCGTAATTGACCGCAACGGCGCGCGTCAGCGCCTCGTCATAGCCGCCCTGCCTGGCGGCGTCGCTGACCTGGTCCACCAGCTTGCGGTAGCGCTTTGCCAGCCGGCCGTTCTGATAGGCGGTGAGGTGCTTGGCGCGGTGCTCGACGAGCTCGTCGAGCGTCATGGCGTCCAGCGTCCTGGGCGCGACGACCTCGTCCGTTCCCTTCAGCATGCCGGCAAGGCGCTGGGGATCCGCGACCGCGAGGCGGCCGAGGCGGAAGGCTTCCTTGTTCATCTTGATCGAGACGCCGTTGACCTCGATCGCCTGCTCGATCGCTTCCGCCGACAACGGCAAGAGGCCCTTCTGATAGGCGTAGCCCATCATCATCATGTTGGTGGCGATGCTGTCGCCGAGCAGCTGCTCGGCCGGCTTGGTGAAGTCGAAGAATACCGAGTCCTTGTGCAGCGCGGTCTCCAGCAACCCGTTCAGCTTGCGGGTCTGGAAGTTGAAATCGCGGTTGAGGACGAAGTCCGCGGTGGGAATGACGTGGCTGTTGATGATGCCGCGGGTGCGGCTGCTGTCGCAGAGCGAGATGGTGTCCTTGGCAACCGCGACCACCTCGTCGGCTGCGAGCACGACATCGGCCGTGCCGGTGACGATGCGCGAGCAGGTCACCTCGGCCGGATGATCAGACAGGCGGACGTGGCTCAGCACCGCCCCACCCTTTTGCGCCAGGCCCGACATGTCGAGGATCATCGAGGCCTTGCCCTCGATATGGGCGGCCATGCCGAGCAGCGCGCCGATGGTCAGCACGCCGGTCCCGCCGACGCCGCCGACGGCGATGTTGTAGGGCTTGTCCAGGTTCGGGCGCGATGCCGGCTCGGGCAGCGCGCCAATATCGCCGACGCCCGCCGGCGCGCGCTTGCGCATCTTGCCGCCGTCGACGGTGACGAAGGACGGGCAAAAGCCTTTGACGCAGGAATAATCCTTGTTGCAGGTCGACTGGTTGATCGCGCGCTTGCGGCCGAACTCGGTCTCCAGCGGCTCGACCGAAATGCAGTTCGATTGCACCGAGCAATCGCCGCAGCCTTCACACACCGCGGGATTGATGAGCACACGGCGCGCAGGATCCTCCATCGTGCCACGCTTGCGGCGGCGGCGCTTCTCGGCGGCGCAAGTCTGCACGAAGACGATGGCGGACGCGCCCTTGACCTTGCGCAGGGTTTTCTGGACCGCATCGAGCTCGTCACGGTGCGCGGTCTTGACGCCGGGCGCGATCTCGTTCGCCGGATAGGCGTCGGGGTTTTCCGAGACCAGATAGATCTCGCGGATGCCTTCGCTGTGAAGCTGGAAGGTGATCTGCTGCGGCGACAATTCGCCGTCGACATGCTGGCCGCCGGTCATCGCGGTCGCGTCGTTATAGAGGATCTTGTAGGTGATGTTGGCGCCGGAGGCGATCGCCTGGCGGATCGCGAGGCTGCCGGAGTGGAAATACGTGCCGTCGCCGAGATTGGCGAACACGTGCTCTTCCTTGGTGAAGGGGGCAACGCCGACCCACGGCACACCCTCGCCGCCCATGTGTGTGAAGGTCTCGGTCGACCGATCCATCCACAGGGCCATGAAGTGGCAACCGATGCCGGCAAAGGCGCGACTACCTTCGGGCACCTTGGTCGATGTGTTGTGCGGGCAGCCGGAGCAGAAATACGGGGTGCGGGCGACAGGCGCGGTCGCCTGCATTTGCGACGCCTGGCGGCCGTTGAACCAATCGGCCTTGGCGCGCAGCATCGTTGCAATTTCGGGATTGAGATCAAGTCGAAGCAGACGCTCGGTGAGCGAGCTGGCCAGTGAGGCGACGCTGAGTTCTTCGGCAAAGGGGAGGAAGCGCTTGTCGTGGTCGTCCATCTTGCCGATGATCCGGGGACGGACATCGTCGCGCCAGTTGAACAGCTCCTGCTTCACTTGATTTTCGACGATCTCGCGGCGCTCTTCGATGATGAAGATTTCCTCGAGGCCCACGGCGAATTGCCTGACGCCTTCCGGCTCCAGAGGCCAGGGCATGCCGATCTTGTACAATCGAAGTCCGATCTTGGCGGCGACCTCGGGGGTGATACCGAGCTCGCGCAGCGCCTGACGGATATCCTCGTAGCTCTTGCCGGACGCCATGATGCCGTAGCGCGCGTTCGGCGAGTCCATCGTGATGCGATTGACCTTGTTGGCGCGCGCAAAGGCGATCGCGGCAAAGCCCTTGTAGTCCTGCAGGCGGCGGTCCTGGGCGAAGCGGTCGTCGGGCCAGCGCAGATTGAGGCCGCCTTCGGGCATCTCGAAATCGGTCGGGATCACGAACGGCGTCATCTCGTCGGTAAGGTCGATCTCGGCGGTGGTCTCCACCGTCTCCGTGATCACCTTCATGCCGACCCAGCAGCCCGAATAGCGCGACATCGCGATACCGAGAAGACCCATCTCGATCATCTCGTGGACGCTCGAGGGATAGAGATAGGGCATCAGCGCCGACATGAAGGCGTGGTCGGACTGATGCGGGACCGTCGAGGATTTTGCGCCGTGGTCGTCGCCGGCGAGACACAAGACGCCGCCGTTCTTGGCCGAGCCCGCGGCATTGCCGTGGCGGAAGACGTCGCCGCAGCGATCGACGCCGGGGCCCTTGCCGTACCAGATGCCGACCACGCCGTCATACTTGGCGCCGGGCGAGAGGTTGAGCTGCTGCGAGCCCCAGACCGCGGTCGCGGCCAGATCTTCGTTCACGCCGGGCTGGAACTTGATGTTGTACTGCTCGAGATGCTTGCGCGCGGCGAAGAGCTGCTGGTCGTAGCCGCCGAGCGGCGAGCCGCGATAGCCGGAGATGAAGCCCGCGGTGTTCAGCCCCGCGGCACGGTCGCGCCGGATCTGGGCCATCGGCAGGCGGACCAGGGCCTGAATGCCGGTCGTGAAAATATGTCCGGTGTCCTGGGTGTATTTCTGATCGAGACTGATCGGACCCTGGTTGATGCCCATTATGTCCTCTTCCGCCCTTTTGAGCGCTTGGCTGCTTAAGCCGTTGCCTGCCCGTTGTTTTTAGCTAGGGCGCGCCGACCATTTCCGCCACTCTATGTCGGATATTTCACGCTCCGCATCACAATTCTGGACCAAAGGCAGCGCCGGGTAAAAATCGCAATTTCGTGGCTGCATTGGCATCCGCGATTTTCATTTTGTGTCACCATACCCCCGCCGTCGCGCAACGAATTGACGCCCGGTCATCCGGGACGGCGTCGATGGGGCGCAGGAGAGGCTTTCGATGCGGACGATTCTGGCTGGCCTGGCTCTCGTGGGTCTGGCGTTGTGCAGTGCGGTTGCGAGCGCGGCCGTCGCTGCCGAGCCTTCACCGGAGCTGATCGCCACCGGCAAGGCGCTGGTGGAGGCCGGCGACTGTGCCGGCTGCCACACCGCCGATCCCGCCAAACCGTTCGCGGGCGGAAAGCGCATCGACACGCCGTTCGGCGCTATCTACGCGCCGAACCTGACGCCGGACCGCGACACCGGCATCGGCGCCTGGACCGACGCCGACTTTACCCGCGCCGTGCGCACCGGCGTCGCGCCCGATGGCTCCAACTATTACCCGGCGTTCCCCTACCCCTATTTCACGCGGATGACGAAGGACGACACACTAGCGATCCGCGCCTATCTCGGAACGCTCGCGGCTGTCACGAGCCGCAACAAGCCGCCGGAGCTACGCTGGCCGTTTAGCCATCGCGGCCTGATGCGGATCTGGAACATGGTGTATTTCAAGCCCGGGCTGTTCGAGCCGGACCAGAGCCAGAGCGCGGTGTGGAATCGGGGCGGCTATCTCGTCACCGGGCTCGGCCATTGCGGCGCCTGCCACACGCCGAAGAACTATTTTGGCGCGGACAAGCAGGCGCAGGCACTCGCGGGCAACGAGGTCGGCGGCTGGTACGCGCCACGGCTCGATGGCGCCGCCCGCACCGGGCTGAAATCGTGGAGCGTCGAGGACGTCACGGAATATCTTCAGAGCGGGCGCAACGCCAGGAGCCATGCCAGCGGGCTGATGGCAGAGGTGGTCGTCAACTCGACTTCGAAGATGAGCGATGCCGACGTGCGCGCGATCGCGGTTTACCTCAAGGACCTGCCGCCGGCGCGGCGTGAGACGATCGTGACGCCGCCTGACGATCCCGAGATGAAGGCCGGCCAAGCCGTCTACGCCAAGCTCTGCATCGCCTGCCATGAGGCCGACGGATCCGGCGCACCGCGCATCTATCCGCCGCTGCCTGCCAACGCGCTGCTGCAATCGGTCAATCCGTCCTCGACCTTGCGGATCATCCTCGACGGCGCCCACACCGTGACCACGCCGCGCGCGCCCAACACCGGGGAGATGCCGGCCTATTCCAACCAGCTCTCCGACCAAGAGGTCGCGGCGGTGACGAACTACATCCGCAACTCCTGGGGCAACGCCGCTCCGCTGGTGACGCCGGCGCAGGTCGCCAAGGCGCGGAAGCAGGAGCCGTAACGAACGAACCTCGCGCGGCCGCGACGGTACGCTCCCTCGCCCCGTTCTTACGGGGAGAGGGTTGGGGTGAGGGGCTGCTTCGGCGACAATCGTGACACTTGGACTCGCGGAGAGCCCCCCTCACCCGCCACGCTTCGCGCGTCGACCTCTCCCCGCAAGCGGGGCGAGGTAAGAAAGAAGACCTACCGCTCCTCCTCTTCCGTGAACACGAACTTCGGCATCTCCCATTTGTAGCGCACCGCGAGCAGACGGAAGCTGATGCCGAGGACGAACGTCAAAATGGTCCAGAGCTCGGCGTTCAGCTTGAGGCCAAAGGCGGTCGCATAGAACAGTCCCGTCACCACCGAGACACTGGCATAGAGCTCGGAGCGGAACAGCAACGGCACGTCATTGCAGAGCACGTCCCGCAAGACGCCGCCGGCGCAACCGGTCACCATGCCGGAGACGATGACGATCGGCAGCGTGGCATCCATCTGCCAGGCGATGTCGCAGCCGGTCATGGTGAAGACGACGAGGCCGATAGCATCGAGCACGATGAAGGCCAATTTCAGCCGGTGCACCAGCCGGGCCATCAGGATGGTGAGGAAGGCGGCGCCGCCGGCCAGTGCGAGGTAGATGGGATTTTGCACCCAGGCCAGCGGATAATGACCGAGAAAGAGATCGCGCAAGGTGCCGCCGCCGAGCGCCGTGATGCAGCCGAGGAAGCAGACGCCGAGCCAATCCATGCTGCGGCGGCCGGCAGCGAGCGCGGCCGTCATGCCTTGCGCCGCGACCGCGACCAGCGACAACAGATGCAGCACGCTATCGCTCGGCGGCAAGCTCCACATCGCTTTGTTCCCTTCCGTCAGCGGAGCTTACGCTTCAGGTTCCCCAGCGAACAGGTTCCCGATTCCCGCCGCGGGCGCAACATGCGACGAAAGCATTAAGGAGGGCGGAACAGAATCTCGCATCCACGGGTTGTCCCGCCGCAATAATCGAGGAGAACCAATCGATGGCTGACGACCGTTTTATCAACGATCCGTACCGCCCGAATCTCGCCGATGATGAGTATCGCAATGCGGCGCGACGGGATGCCCAGCTCCAGGTCGACCCGGAGCTTGGCGAAGGCCCCGCCTCCAGCGGCAAAGTAGCCCTGTTCGCCGTGGCCATCGCCTTGGTGCTGGGTGCCGTGTTCTACGGCCTGAACAACACCGGCACCAGCAACCAGGCGAGCACCACGCCGGCGACGCAGACCGCCCAGCAGGCGCCGGCTACCAATCCGGCTGCACCTCCCGGCATGCGCGACGTGACGCCGCGCACCAACACCGGGCCGGGCGTGACCACGGGCGCCGCGCCGAGCAAGCCGACCCCGGATACGCCCGCACCGGCCGACGGCGCGAAGTAACGATTTGCAACAATATGCGACAGCGGCGGGATTTCAGATCCTGCCGCTTTCGTTTGTCTTTAGCTGAACATCTTGTTGAGCTCGCCGCCGGGATAGCCGCTCGCGAGCTCCGCGAAGGTGCCCTTCTCCGCCATTTCTTTCGCGGCCCGCATGAAGCCGCCCCAGGCGGCGCGAGCGAGCGAACCGCCGACGCTGATCCGGCGCACGCCGAGATCGGCAGCTTCCTGCAATGACAGCCCGGAGCCGCCGATCAGCAGGTTGAATGGTTTGGGTGCGACAGCCTTCACCACCGCGGCGATGTCCTCGCGGCTCTTCAGGCCCGGCGCGTAGAGGCAATCGGCGCCGGCATCGGCGTAAGCGGTGAGCCGGTCGATGACGAGCTTGAGGTCGGTCACGCCCCACAGATAAGCCTCGCAGCGACCAACCAGCAGCGCGCCGCTATCGCCGATCGCCTTGCGCGACGCCTTGATGCGCTCGACTGCGAGCGCGCGCTCGTAGATCGGCTTGTCCTTGTCGCCGGTGGAATCCTCGATCGACAGGCCGGCAACGCCGGTGCGCACACAGCGCTCGACATTGTCCGCGACCTTGTCCGGCTCGACTGCAAAGCCGCCTTCGAAATCCGCGTTCACCGGGATGTCGACGGACGTGCTCAATGCCGCCAGATGCTGACATACGTCCTCGACGGAGACGTGGTTGTCGGCCTTGCCGATGGTCCAGGCAAAGCCCGCACTCGACGACGCGAGTGCCTTGAAACCGAGGTGCTGCAACGCTTTCGCGCTGCCGACGTCGACCGGATTGGGCAGGATGAAGCAGCCGCTCTCGTGCATCTTCCTGAAGGTCGCGCGCTTGTCAGCAGTTGTCACGTGCATGTTTCTCTCCCTTGTTGGCCGCGCAGAGATGGGGACGTGCCGCGGCGCGCGCTAGTGCGCATCGTGCACCGCGCGGCTATCCTTCGGCGCCTGCTCGCGATCATTCATGCTGTAGTCACGGATGACGCTGGCGATACGCAAATGATAATCGGCGAAGATTTTCGCGCGGCCCTTGGCCTGGGTGCGGCGGTGCTCCATCGTGTTGCGCCAGGCTTGCACGGCCGCCTCGTCCCGCCAGAACGACACCGACAAGATTTTGCCCTTGTCGGTCAGGCTCTCGAAACGCTCGACCGAGATGAAGCCGTCGATGGTTTGCAGGATCGGCTTGAGGTCGGCCGCGAGGTCGAAATAATCCTGGCGGTGTTCCGGCTTCGGCCAGACCTCGAAGATCACGGCGATCATGGGCGTCTCTCCTGTCGTTGATGGCCTACAATATCACTTACAAGACCACTTGGCGCAGAAACGTGCGCTCTTCCGCGAGGATGAATTTGTGCTCCTCGGCGAAGTGGAAGTTCGCCATGCCTTCCGTATCCTGACGCAGCCGGGCGCGATAAGCCTCATACGCAGCGAGACTCTCGAAGGTGATCAGTGCAAACGCGATGTTGTTGGTGCCCTCGTGCGGCATGAAATAGCCGATCAGCTCGCCGCCGCATTTCGGGATGATGGTGAGCCAACGCTTCGAATACTCCTCGAACTGCGCACGCTTGAAGGGATCGAGCTGGTAACGGATGAAGACGGTGACGGACATGATGGGCTCCTCTGGTTCCAAACCGTCATTGCGAGCGCAGCGAAGCAATCCAGGAATCCCTCTGCGGAGGCAGCCTGGATTGTTTCGTCGCCAGTGCAAAATTGCTTCGCAATTTTGTCACGGGCTCCTCGCAATGACGAGCAACCCCAAGCTACGCGCTTGCCCGACCGCAATGCTTCGGCTACCATCGAAGCATGAAATCAGGTCCAGACATCGCCATGATCGCCTCGCTCGTCGGCGATCCCGCACGCGCCAACATGCTGACGGCGCTGATGAACGGCCGCGCGCTCACCGCGAGCGAGCTGGCGCAGGAGGCCGGCATCACGCCGCAGACCGCGAGCTCGCATCTTTCCAAGCTCGAGGCCGGCGGCCTGATCGAGCCGGAGAAGCAAGGCCGCCACCGCTACTACCGCCTCACCGACGACGACGTCGCCGGCGTGCTGGAGGGCCTTGCGGGCCTTGCCGCGCGGACCGGCCACATGCGCGTGCGCACCGGGCCGAAGGATCCGGCGTTGCGGCGAGCGCGGATCTGCTACGACCATCTCGCCGGCGATCTCGGCGTGCAGATGCTCGACACCCTGCGCGCGAAAAACCTGGTCAAGCAGAGGAAGCAGGAGATCGAGCTGACGGCGGATGGCGAGCGCTTCCTGGCGAAGCATCTGCAGATCTCGCCCGACATGCTCACCCATCCCCGCCGCCCCGTGTGCAAGGCCTGTCTCGACTGGAGCGAGCGGCGCCACCATCTCGCCGGCACGCTGGGCGCCGCCATGATGCAGCGTTTTGCCGAGCTGAAATGGGCCGCGCGCGACGCTACGCCCGGCAGCCGCGTGGTGAATTTCACCCGAACCGGCGAGAAGCAGTTTGCCGCGTTGTTCGGTGACGGGCGGGACTGATCACGCGAAACGCGTGCGATAGCACAATCGCGTGTGAACGGGTGCCGTCGTCGGAGCCAGGCTTGACCCGGCCAACC
The DNA here is from genome assembly GCF_055811695.1 of Bradyrhizobium sp. MI1.3. Taxonomy (NCBI): domain Bacteria; kingdom Pseudomonadati; phylum Pseudomonadota; class Alphaproteobacteria; order Hyphomicrobiales; family Nitrobacteraceae; genus Bradyrhizobium; species Bradyrhizobium sp. MI1.3. Next base: position 34,392 of record NZ_JBVVPQ010000019.1, read on the forward strand.
AGGTCTTTATGCGAACGATCGTTCCGTAACGCTCAGAGACCCCCATGATCCGCTTCGCTTCGGCCGCGCTCGTCGCAGTCCTCATCGCCTCTCCGCTCACCTCCGCGCACGCCGCCGACACCGCGCCGCGCGAGCCTTACGGCGTCGCGCTCGAAGGCTTTGCCTATCCCTACCCCGTACACCTGCTGCCTCTGACCAATGACGGGGAGCAGCTCAGCATGGCCTATATGGACGTGCCGCCTGCGCAGCCGAACGGCCGCACTGTCGTGCTGCTGCACGGGCGCAACTTCCCGTCGAGCTACTGGGCGCCTGTCATCAAGATGCTGAGCGAGGCCGGCTTCCGCGTCGTGGTGCCGGACCAGATCGGCTTCGGCAAATCCTCCAAGCCGACTGGCGAGCTGCATTTCGACAATCTGGCGCGCAACACCATCGCGCTGCTCGATCACCTCAAGATCGACAAGGCCGAGATCGTCGCCCATTCGCTCGGCGGCATGCTGGGCGTCCGCATCGCCCGCGCCTATCCCGACCGCGTCGCTCACCTTGTTCTGACGGCCCCGATCGGGCTGGAAGACTACCGTCTCTATGTACCGCCGACGCCGACTGACAAGATCATCGAGACCGAAGACAAGCTCACGGCCGATGGCTATCGCAAGCAGCTCCAGACTAATTATGCCATCAAGCTGCCGCCGGAGGCGATCACGCCGTTCATCGACGCCCGCTTCAACATCAAGGGCAGCCCGGACTATTCGCGCTGGCTGCGCGCCTTCGTCAGTTCCGGCCAGATGATCTATCGCGAGCCGGTGGCGCACGAGATCGCACTGATCACCGAGCCGACGCTGTTCATCATGGGCGCCGACGACCACAACGCGCCGGGCCGGCCGAACGCGCCGGAAGCGCTGCGCGCGAAAATGGGGCAGAACGCCGAGCTCGCGAAAGCACTCGCCGCGAAGATGCCGAATGCGCGGGCCGAGGTGATCCCGGACACCGGCCATCTCGTCTTCCTGGAAGCGCCTGAGAAGTACAAGGAGCTGGTCCTGGGCTTTCTCGGCCGCTAGCGACATTGCTGTCGTCCGGAGCCGCGTGCGGGAATGTTCATGCCGCATTCAGGTCATGATTGGCAGATTTGGCTCGCGTCGTGTCGTCATGTTGCGATTTTAACGTGTCGAATCGTGTCTTTTGATTCATGGTGCGCCGAAAGCGCCAAGCCCTCCTAGAAGCTGCCCCAATCCTGCCCGCACCTGCCCCCAAAGCTTGCCCCCAAAGACGAGAAGGAAGATCAAATGAAATACCTGTTTGCCGCCGTGATGCTCGCCAGCGCGGTCGTTGGTTTCAGCGAGGCGGCCAGCGCCGCCGGCGGTTGCGGCCCCGGCTGGTATCGCGGCGCCTATGGCGGCTGCCGGCCGATGCGCGGTCCGGTCGTTGTCCGCCCGGGTCCGATCGTGGTTGCGCCGGCCCCTGTGGTGGTCGTGCCGCGCGCGCGTGTGTGCCCCTACGGCTTCCGCTGGTACGCCGGCCGCTGCCGCCCATTCTGAGCTCACTTTTTCGCATAGCGAAATGGCCGCGCGGCGAAAGCCTGCGCGGCCATTTTCTTTTTGAGCGCCTCACGTCGCACCGTGATGCTTCGAATCAGAACGGGGACCGTGATCGCGGTCCCCGCTCAAGCCTCGCTTAGCGCGACGCTTACCAATGGCGGCGGTGCCAGCGCCGGCGATGCCAGCCCCAGTGACGGCGGCGCCAACCCCAATGACGGTGATGGCCGTGCCAGTGCACCTGCTCCGGCTTCAACTGCGCGGCTTCATCGCTGCTGGTGACTGCGGGATGAGCGTCGGGATTGCCTTGCGGCATCCTGCCATCACCGAGCGGCTGCGGCGCCAGCGGCGCGGCCTGTGCGGCAGTGGTGAACGCGGCAGCTCCGGCCGCGACACCGATTGCAAATTTTAAAAAGTTCCGGCGCTCCATGACTTCTTTCCTCTTGGATGGTCGTGCCAGTGATGCAGAGGAAGTGTCGCGGCGACGACATGAACCGAAGCTGAATCGCGCGTTCAGCTTCGTTGCGCAGGTGACAGGGAGGATTCGCAGCGCCGTAGCCCGGTGCTCTATTTCCCAAACTCCTGCGCCAGCGCCAGCAACTCGCGCGTGCGCGTCACGTCGGGCCAATCGCGGTTGAAATCGGCCACCAGCTGCGTCAGCGCATCGCCCTTCAACATGGCGTGCAGCGCAGCCTCGCTCTCGAACTGATATATCGCCTGATGCAGTGGCGGATCGTCGAGGCTTCAGAACCGCCAGGCCTTAGCCACACCGAACGCCTTCACCGCGTCGGGCAGATGTTCCGTCTCGTACCATCTGTCAAAGGCGGCGCGCCTGCCGGGCATCGGGGACGATGGCGCGGACGACGAAGAAGGCTGACGGCATCGGATTTCCTCCTGTTGCTTGGGTGAGACTAGCCGGTCACGTCGGCGACGACAAAAAAGGACGGCACCGGTGTCGGAACGCGCATCTCTCGCCCGTCCTATGCCTGAACAGCAGACGGAGACACCACATGCCCGACCTCACCCTCACCACCTTCGACTGGGTTCCCCCGCCCCCGCGCGGTTTCGTGCGCGACCTACGGGTGCGCTGGGCGCTCGAGGAGGCCGCATTGCCCTATCGCGTCGCGAGCGCGCCGTTCGACGGGCGCGGCGCCGAGCATCTTGCGCACCAGCCGTTCGGGCAGGTGCCATGGCTGACCGACGGCGATCTCTCGATCTTCGAGAGCGGCGCGATCCTGCTACATCTCGGCGGCCTCAGCGCGAAGCTGATGCCATCAGATCCGCGCGGCCGCAACGAGGCCACGGAATGGCTGTTCGCCGCGCTCAATTCGGTGGAGATGGCGAGCCTGCCCTGGGGGATGTCGAAGTTCATGGGACATCCGACCGATACGGCGGCGTGGAAATTCGTGGACGACTTCCTCAAACTCCGCCTCAAGCACATGGAGGCGGTGCTGGCCAACCGCGAATGGCTGGCAGGCACGTTCTCCGTCGCCGACATCCTGATGGCCGACGTGCTGCGCGTCGTCGATCAGTTCGGTGGGCTCGCGGACGGTCCCGCCTGCCGCGCCTATGTCGCGCGCGCCACCAGCCGCCCAGCGTTCGCAAAAGCCCACGCGGACCAGATGGCGCATTTCGCTGCGGCGGACGCGGCGCGTTCGTAGTTCGTAGGGCGGATTAGCGAAGCGTAATCCGCCACTTCCCTATCCGATGAACCTTGGTGGATTACGCTGTCGCTAATCCACCCTACGCACCGAACGTGATGCTCCGCACATAACTAGCCCGACGGCGGCCGTAGGCTCGGCCATCAAATCAACCCTGCGGAAGGTGACACATGGCCCGCATCGCATATCTCAGAGACCAGCTTGCCCGCGCCGAAAGACTGGCAAAAGCGATCCTCGACCGGCAAACCGCGGAGCAGCTTCAGGCGTTCGCAGCCGAATGCCGCGAGGAGTTGCAGGTGCTGACGCGCAGGGCCGCGGCGTAAGGCTGCTCGGTTACACGAGCTTCATCGGCGCATCCGCGACCACGCGAAGGTCGATGCGGCTGATCAGTTGAGACCGAAGCGCCTCCGCATCACCGATCGCACCCTCCGTCTGCCGCAGCGTGCTGACGTTCGAACCGAGCGAGACGATCCCGCCGAGCACCAGAGCGATCGATCCGAGCGCGGCGGTCTGACCCATCCCGAACAAGCCGAGGATCGTGATCAGCAACAGCGCAGCCCCGCCACCGATCGCGAGCTTGGATGCCAGGATGTACTTCCGGCAGCGCTCGGCGACCTCGGCCAAAGCCTCGATACGCGCTTCGATGTCGGAAATGGCGTCGGTCGGATCGCTGTCGGTCATTGGATTTGGATCGAGGATGCCAACTCAGAAACAGAATCAGTAGCCCGCATGAGCGAAGCGACATGCGGGACTTGGATAGAAAACCCGGATGTCGCTACGCTCATCCGGGCTACAAGTGCGCTCTACAACGGCAAATTGTCGTGCTTCTTCGCCGGCGTTTCCACCTTCTTGTCCTTCAGCATCGACAGCGCCCGCGCGATCCGCTTTCGCGTCGAGTGCGGCATGATGACGTCGTCGATGTAGCCGCGCTCGGCGGCGATGAAGGGGGAGAGGAAGCGGTCTTCGTATTCCTTGGTACGCGCGGCGATCTTGTCGGGGTCGCCGATGTCGGCGCGGAAGATGATCTCGACCGCGCCCTTGGCGCCCATCACCGCGATCTGGGCGGTCGGCCAGGCATAGTTCATGTCGGCGCCGATCTCCTTGGAGGCCATGACGTCGAAGGCGCCGCCATAGGCCTTGCGGGTGATGATGGTGACCAGCGGCACGGTGCACTGGGAGTACGCAAACAGCAGCTTGGCGCCGTGCTTGATCAGGCCGCCATATTCCTGCGCGGTGCCCGGCAGGAAGCCCGGCACGTCGACGAAGGTGACGATCGGGATGTTGAAGGCATCGCAGAAGCGCACGAAGCGCGCCGCCTTGCGTGAGGCGTCAGAGTCGAGCACGCCGGCGAGCACCATCGGCTGGTTGGCGACGAAGCCTACCGTCCGGCCCGCGATGCGGCCGAAGCCGGTGACGATGTTCTTGGCAAAAGCGTCCGCGATCTCGAAGAAGTCGCCCTCGTCCACGACCTTCAGGATCAGCTCCTTCATGTCGTAGGGCTTGTTCGGATTGTCGGGGATCAGCGTGTCGAGCGACATGTCGACGCGGCCGATGTCGTCGAAGCTCGGCCATTCCGGCACGCCGTCGGTGTTGTTGGACGGCAGGAAGTCGATCAGGCGCCGCATCTGCAACAGCGTCTCGACGTCGTTCTCGAAGGCGCCGTCGGCTATCGAGGAGCGCGTGGCATGGACCGAGGCGCCGCCGAGCTCTTCCGCCGTGACGACCTCGTTGGTGACGGTCTTCACCACGTCCGGGCCGGTGACGAACATGTAGCTGGTGTTCTTCACCATGAAGATGAAGTCGGTCATCGCAGGCGAATAGACGTCGCCGCCGGCGCAGGGGCCCATGATGACGGAGATCTGCGGGATCACGCCGGAGGCGAGCACGTTGCGGCGGAACACGTAGGAATAGCCGGCGAGCGCTGCGACGCCTTCCTGGATGCGGGCGCCCCCCGCATCATAGAGGCCGATGATGGGCGCACGCGCCTTCATCGCCATGTCCTGGAGTTTCGTGATCTTCAGCGCGTGCGTTTCCGAGAGCGAGCCGCCGAACACCGTAAAGTCCTTGGCGAACACAAAAGTCTTGCGGCCGTTGACGGTGCCCCAGCCGGTGACCACGCCGTCGCCGGGCACCTTGTTCTTCTCCATGCCGAACTCGGTGGAGCGGTGCTCGACGAACATATCGAATTCCTCGAACGATCCCTTGTCGAGCAAGAGCTCGATACGCTCACGCGCGGTCAGCTTGCCGCGGGCGTGCTGCGCCTCGATGCGCTTCTCACCGCCGCCGAGCTTTGCGCCGGCGCGACGGTCTTCAAGGGCGTCCAGGATATTCTTCATTTGCTCCCGCCAGTTCTTAGCCTAAATGCGATTGCCGGGGTTCTAACACGGCATTTTGCGGGCCGGGAAGCGGCTTTCGGTCCCGCAGGGCTGCCTTGCCGCAGCGGGAAAGCGCAAGGAATTACAAAGTTTTGCCTGGGAGACGAGCATGACCGAAGGAACGGCTGAGACCGGCGCGGCGACGGGCGGCGTCAACATCCTGCTGCGGCTGGAGGGCCTGACCCTGTTTGTGGGGATGGTGATGCTCTACTGGGCCTGGGACGGCTCATGGCTCGTGTTCGCCCTGCTGTTCTTCGTCCCCGATCTCAGCTTCCTGGCATATCTGTCGGACGCCAAACTCGGCGCGATGGTCTACAACGCCGCCCACAGCTACATGGCGCCGGTCGCGCTGCTGACGCTCGGCTTCGGCCTCGCCTCGCCGCTCACCCTGTCCATCGCCTTGATCTGGCTCGCCCATATCGGCCTCGACCGGGCACTGGGCTATGGCCTGAAATATTCGGCCGGGTTCGGCTTCACCCATCTCGGCCGGATCGGCCGGCAGAAGGATACCTGACCCCACGCGCTGCCCGTAAATTTGGCGGCCCGCTCCGGTTGACCGGACCTGCCGATTCAGGCTTGCTCACGTTTACGATCAGGCGCCGAATGTTGCGTGAGCTCAGTCGGTACGGCGGCGGTCATCATTTCCGGCTGCAAGCATCACCCCATGTCCGCGACGGTCGTTCCCCTGCCGCCGAACTCGTCGTCCGAAACCACCGACTTCCTGCGGCGCATGGCCAGCATGGTGTCGGGGCGGAACGGCGAAATGCTGCTGCGTGCGGCCGCGCTGATCGAGTCGCTGACGCAGCGGGCGATGTCGGCGGAACGCCTCTATCACCGGGAGCACGAAGAGAACACGCGCAACAGCGAGCTGCGCGAGGCCGGTGAGATGGCGTCGGACGCCATGGTCAAGCAAATCGACGGGCTGCGCAGCCAGCTTGCCGAAATCACCGCGGCCGCCGCGGCCGAGCGCGCGGCATTCGATGCCGAGCGCGGCAAGCTGCTCGGCCTGATGCAGCACGCCGAGAGCCATATTGGCCAGCTCACAAGCGAGCTGGAAACGCTGCACGCCTCGGTCGACAGCTTCAACGAGACCGCAATCTCCGTGCCGATCGAGGTGCTGCGGCTGGCGCGCACCCAGTTCGATTTCCTCTCCGCCGGCTTTGCCCGCAAGGGCGACGTCATCTCGCAGGCGATCAGCGAGATTGGCGGTTTTGCGATCGACCAGGCGCTGACGGTGAAGAAGGTCGATCCCGCCTGAGGCGAACCGCCGGCTTGCGTCAATTTGACAGCGCGCAGGCCTGTTGTTCTACTCACTGAAAATCACGGGGGAGGATCCGATGCCGACGGCATTCCGCGTCGCCATGGCGCTCTGCATTTCAACGCTGTTCGTCGGCATTTGCGCCAACGCGCAATCGCTTCCCAGGGAAGTCGCCACCCGCGCCGAGATCTACCCGATCCCCTCGCTCACCCTCTCCGACCAGCAATTCCTGAGCGGCGACGCCGCGGCCGGCAAGCCGGTGACGGTCGCAGGCGAACTCCGCGTGGCGCAAGGCAGCGGAAAACTCCCCGTCGTGGTGCTGATGCACGGCTCGAGCGGCGTCGGCACCACCATCGAAGCCTGGGTGCACGCGTTCAACGCCATGGGCATCTCGACCTTCGTGATCGACGGCTTTACCGGCCGCGGGCTGACGGTGGTGGGGCCGGACCAGGCTCTGCTCGGCCGGCTCAACCTCGTCATCGACATCTACCGCTCGCTGGAGATCCTCGCAAAACATCCCCGCGTCGATCCTGATCGCATCGTGCTGATGGGCTTTTAACGCGGCGGACAGGCGACGCTCTATGCGAGCCTCGAGCGCTTCCACAAGCTCTGGAACAAGTCCGGCATCCAGTTCGCCGCCTACATTCCGTTCTACCCCGACTGCTCGACGACCTATCAGAACGACACGGACGTCGCCGTGCGCCCGATCCGCATCTTTCACGGCACGCCCGACGACTACAATCCCGTCAAGAGCTGCAAGGCTTTCGTTGAGCGGCTCAAGACGGCCGGCCGCGACGTGGTGCTGGCCGAATACCCCGACAGCGCGCATGGTTTTGACAGTGGGCTGCTCGGCGTCAATACGGTTGCCGTGTCCACGGGGGCGCAGACGGTACGCAGCTGCCAGATCAAGGAAGGCGATGGCGGCGTGCTGATGAACGCCGATACGAAAGCGCCATTCACGTACAAGGATTCCTGCGTCGAGCTCAATCCGCATGTCGGCGGCAATCCCGCGACTGCCGCCGAGTCGCGCAAGGCCGTGGTGGAGTTTTTGCAGGCGCTGTTCAAGCTGGGTTAGGCCAGCGCGACATACTCCGTCATTGCGAGCGCAGCGAAGCAATCCAGAATCTTTCCGCAGCGGCAGTCTGGATTGCTTCGTCGCTTCGCTCCTCGCAATGACGCGCTCTTACGGCTCGCCCGGCTTGAACGGCTCCTGCTTGTCCGGCGGCACGGTCTCCTCCGCCATTGCCAGCAGCATCGCGACCATCACGTAATTGCCGGCGACCGCGGTAAGGTCGACGATCTGCTGGTCATCGAACACCTTCTTCGCGCGCGCAAAGGTTTCGTCGCCGATCTTCTTCGTCGTGGTGAGCTCAGTGACGAAATCGTAGACCACGGCCTCGTCCTCGGCCATGTTCGCAGGCCGCTTATTGGCCATCAGCTCCGCGATGACGTCGGGCGACAGGCCCGCCTTCGCCGCGAGCGGCGCATGGGCGTACCATTCGACCTGCGAGCGCCATTGCCGCCCGATGATCAGGATCGCGAACTCGTTGAGTTTTGTCGGGACCGAGGTCTCCCAGCGCAGATAGTGGAACAGGTCAAACAGACGCTGGCCGAGCACCGGGCTGCGGATCATCGGATTGTAGGGCCCGCCGATGCCCACGCTCGAGACCTTCATGATCTGCTCGGCGAGCGGCTTCTGCTTGGCGTCGAGCTGGTCCATCGTGAGCTGCGGAAGCGCGGCTCCCTGCTGGTGGCGGGAGCGGCAAACATCGTAGCGGCGAGCCAGCCGCCCGCGGCAGCAAGCGTCAGCGACGACAGCCAGAGCGGCGTTGAGTTCATGTTGTGTCCTCCCGGTTTTTTCTTGACCCGGAGGATGCTAGTCGAGCGGCGCTCGCGCGGTAGCGCTAGATCGCGCCGATCTCGGCAAGGCAGGCTTGCGTCAGCGGCATGCGCTCACCGACCAGACGCGGCTCCTTGCAGTCCATATTGAGCGCGAACACGGTGTGCGCTTCGCCCTTCTCGGCCCAGCCCACCATCCAGCCAAGCGACGGCTCGCCGCGCTCTGCACCAAGCAGCCCGGACTTGGCGCGAATGACGCTATCGCCGACCTTGGTCACCGGCAGGATGTCAGCGACGAGATCCTGGCTGCGTTTCGAGATCGGCAGCGCGCGACGGCGCAGCCGGTCGACGAAATCGACCTGCTCGACCGGATCGATGCGCAAGGCGCCGGTGAGCCAGAATTGGTCGATGCCGCCGCCGATGTCGCGATTGCCGTAGTCGAACAGATCGACGTATTTCTGCATGCGCTCTTGCCCGATCCGGCGCGCGATCTCCTGATAGACCGGCACCGCGCTCACGAGAATCGCGCTGCGCAGCGTGTGGTCCTTGTTCCAGGCCTCGATCGGACGCTTCACGCCATCCCAGGGAAATACGTCCTTGTCGGGATCAGTGACGACGCCAGTTTCGAGCGCGATCAGCGAGTTCGGAATCTTGAAGGTCGAAGCCGGCAGCTTCGCCTCGCCCGAACGTTCCTTGTCGCTGGCGACGATCAGATAGTCCTCGACCTTGTAGCCGACGAACGTCCCGGCCGTGTTGAGGTCGGTGAAGCGCTTTGCAAGGCTGTCACGGATCTCGTTGCGCGGCGGCGCGACGTGAGCGAGTGCGCGCGATGGCAGGATCGCGGCTGCGGCGAGAAGACCGAGAGTCGAACGGCGGGTGAGCAAGAGCGATGTCCGTTGAACGATAAAATGGACCCGACCATGAAGCCGTTATCGTGGTGAAACGATGACAGCTACCGCCTGCCCGACAGCCGCAGCACGAACACCAGTACTTCGGCGACGGCCTTGTAGAGGTCGGGCGGGATCTCCTCGCCGAGTTCGACCTTGGAGAGCGCGCCGGCCAGGATCTCGTTCTCCTCGATCGGGATGTCGTTGGCCTTGGCGATCTCGACGATTTTTTCGCCGATCGTGCCCTTGCCCTTGGCGACGACGACAGGCGCGTTGCTGCCCTTCTCGTAATGGAGCGCAATCGCAAGCTTCGACGGGTCGCTCATGTGGCGCGATCCAGGAAGTGGCCGGCACGGGCCGGTGTGGGCTGCGGCGGGGTGCCATCGCGGACCAGGATGTCGCCGGGCTTGAGCTCGGCCCTGGTCAGGGCCTGGTTGAGCTCGCCGATTCCGGCGCGGAGCTGCTGTGCGGTCGCCGGCCGCTCCGCCCACATCCGCACGAAGGTCTTGTCACCGTTCAGAGTAATCAAAGCGTGCACGGGGCCGGCCGGCTCGACATTGAGCGTGAAGCGCGCGCGCCAGGCGCGCTTGGCGGGATCGGCGGATTCATTGCCGCCGTCGCGCGAGATCTCGAACTGCGCCATTGCCGTGCCCTGCGGCGTTGCGAATGGAATCTCGAAATTCCACTGCGGCACGGTCGGATCGATCCTGTGACCGCCGGCGTCGGTGCGATCGGGGAGCGAAGCAACCTGCAGCAAGGTCTGGCGCGCGATCGCTGCATCGGTGTCGTCGAGCAGGCGATGCACGGTGGCAGCGAGCGGCGTATCCGGTACGAGTGACGGCGAGGCGATGGATTGCGGCGACGGCAGCGCGCCGCGAACCGGTGGTGGCGTCGCGCGCGCGGCGGCCTCGAAAATATGTCCGTCGGGCACGGCCTTGTTCGAGCCCGGCACGTTCCCCATCATGCGCGGCAGGTTTTGCGTGATCTCTTGCAGGAGACTGGCGGCAAGGCCTGCGGTCATGGTCCGCGGCATCGAGGCCTGCGGCGCACCGCCAGCGATGTCCGCCAAAACAGAGGCTACGAGATTGGCGCTGCGCGGCATTTGCGGTGATTGGGCGATCTCAGGTTCGGTTGCGGTCAATGCGGCCTGTGCAGCCTGCGTCTGCGCGACAGCGACCTGCGGTGCCGCCACGGTATCAGCTGGAAGGGCGGCACCTTGCGCCTGTGGCGCCGTCTCGAGCGTTGTCAGAGTCTGCCGCAGCACCAGCAGCGCGGCTTTCAAATCCGGCATCGTTCCGGAGGACGGCGTCACGCCTGCGGCGAGCGAGGCCTCGAGGAGCAGCCCGGACTTCTGGAAGGCGGATTCGATATCGCCGCCATCGAGCCCGGTGTTGAGCGGCGTCTGCTGCGCCAGCACGCCCAGCATCGCCTGCTTCAGCCCCGCCGGAAGATCGCTGCCGGTGACGACCGCGGCCAGATTGGCGAACAGCGGCGCCTGGCTGCCCTGCTTTGTGACCGCCTCGGCCGAAGCTGCGGTAACGGCGACCTGCTCCGATGGCGTCAGCACGTTGCGTCCCGCGCTCGCCGACGGAGCAAGCGAGGGGCTGTCAACCAGCGAGGCCGCAGCCGGCGTCAGCGTGACCTGATCGGCGGTCGCCTCGCCGGCGCCGCCCATGACGGCGAGCCGGATGGTGCCGCCGTTCTGCGACACCGCAAGCTGGAGATTTTGTCCCGGTGTCAGCGACACCTCGGACATCACATCCATCGAGAGGTTGGCGATCGCGATCCGCACCAGATTATCGGCGAGCACGCTGACCACTCTGGCGTCGACCACGCTGCCGGCCTGCAGCACAAGATCGGGCGTCGCCGCGTCAGCAACAGGGCTGGCGGCACTGACGGGAAGAATCGAGCTTATCGGCGTCGGCATCGCGAGGGGCCCTGGAGCACGGGCCACCCTAACGCCTGCGTCGTAAACCTCTCGTTAAGGACCTTTGGCCGAGGGCAGCTTCACCGCGGTCAAAACCGCCACGGCAGCCTCGAAATCCCGCAGGCGGGCTGCGCGGCGGCCCGCCGCCTCCTCGTCCACGCCCCATTTCTCGGCATTCCAGTCCTCGTCGACATAAGCCGCCGCCCAGACCTGATCGGCGTCGCGTACGCCATGGGCTAGTGCCAGCGCCAGCAGGGCCGAGCCGGTGAGCGTGGTGATCACGTGGAGCGCGGCGACCGACCAGGCATCCCCCGGCAGCGCCGCACGCGCGGCCTGGAGCGCCTCCTCCGGCTGCGTCACATGCATGACGCCTTCGGACAGGATGAAATGCGCGCCGAGCGTCTCCGCGGCCCAGAACAGCACGGGGTCCCAATGCGCGGCCTCCCGGGCGACAAGTCCCTCGGGATGGCCGGCGCGATAAAACAGCAGATCGGACTGGAGGTATTTTGCGAGGTCGTCCGTGACGAGATCGACGCGGTCGACGACGCCCTCGACCACGCTGTTGGCGATCCGCGTCAGCGGCATGGTCATGGGCTTGATCGTCTCGTTCTGATCCGCCCACTCGGCAGCCACTGCGTCGGCCAGCGCGCGCGAGGGGATCACCACCTGGCGCCCGGAGGGCGTTCGGATCGCCTTGCCATCGAGGGTGATGGCGAAGCCGTCCTCGGCCTCGGTTACCCCAGCCTCCTTGTAGAAACGCTTGCGCAACGGCACGCGCGTGGCCTGGCGGACCAACTCCTGCGGATCGAGCGGGGATCGCCCCGCAGCTTCATCGAACAATTCGCGCATCTTGTTTCGGTCCCTGCCCAGTCACCAACCCTTCAACCGCCCCCGTTCAACTACTCTTCAGGCGCGTTCTCGATCGGATCAAACCGGCTTGCGTCGAGTCCGAGCAGGTTCCACGACTGCTGCATGTGCTGCGGCAGCGGCGCGGTGGCATCGATGAAGCCGCCGCGCGGATGCGGGATGACGATGCGGCGTGCCAGCAGGTGCAGCCGGTTTTGCAGGCCGCCCGGCAGCTGCCAGTTCTCGATGTTGAAATATTTGGGATCGCCGACGATGGGGTGGCCGATATGTTCCATGTGGGCGCGCAGCTGGTGGGTGCGCCCCGTCACCGGCTTCAGCGACACCCAGGTCAGCTTGTTGCCGGCGGTCTCGACCACCGCATAGTATGTCACAGCGTGGCTTGCGCCCTCGTCGCCATGCTGGGCGATGCGCATGATGGTGTCGTCCTCGCTCTCTTCCTTGGCAAGGAATGTCGAGATGCGGCCCTGCTTCGGCTTCGGTAGCCCCGGCACCAGCGCCCAATAGGTTTTTCGCGCCGACCGCGAACGGAACGCGCCGGTCAGATGCGAGGCGGCAAAGCGCGTCTTGGCGACCAGGAGACAGCCCGACGTCTCCCTGTCGATGCGATGCACGAGGCGCGGCTTCTGGCCCTTGGAATCGCGCATCACCTCCAGCATCTGGTCGATGTGTCGCGTCATGCCCGAGCCGCCCTGCACGGCGAGACCGGCCGGTTTGTTCAGGACGAGAACGTCGTCGTCCTCATAGATCGTCATCTCCTTCAGCGCGGCAAGCGTCTTTTGCGCCGCCTCCGACTGCGGGTTGGGTGCCTTCGGCGTGTCGAGCTTCAGCGGCGGAATGCGGACGCTCTGACCCTCCTCCAGGCGGTCCTTGCTGTCGACGCGCTTGCCGTCGACGCGCAGCTCGCCTTTGCGAACGACGCGCTGGATGTGGGAGAATGAGAGGCCGGGAAAGTGCGCTTCAAGGAAGCGATCGACGCGCATGTTGTTCTCGTCGGCTGTCACCTTGACGGTCTGCACCTTGGTCGGCAGCAATGCCTCGACGGGCTTTGCAGCAACCGGCGTTTCCTGCACAACAGCTTTGGGCGCGCGCCGTTCGTTGCGCTCGGCCGCAAATCGCGGCGGCTTCCCGCCTGGCTTCGCCCCAGGCCGCGGCCCCGCCGCCTTGGCGCTGCGCGCCTTGAACGGACGCGCCTCCTTGCGCTCGTCGCGCTCGCGAGGTTTCGGGTTCATTCTCTTGATGCGGCGGCTCATGCGGTTTTTCCAAGCTTTCGTGTCGACTGCACCGTCGCGCGGCGCGGCAGCGACGCAACCTGCGCCCCCACCTCTTCTTCCGCGAGGCGCAGCTCATATTGCTGCTGCAGGTCCATCCAGAACTGCGGGCTGGTGTCGAACCAGTGACCAAGACGCAACGCCGTATCGGCCGTGATTCCGCGCTGTCCATTGATGATGCCGGTGATCCGGTTCACGGGTACATCGACCTGACGCGCGAGTTCTGCGGCGGAGATGCCGAGTTGTCGCAGTTCTTCGGCAAGGTGTTCACCGGGATGTATGGGCGTGCGGGGCATGGCGATTTCTTGGCCGGACTAGCGTGAATTACGCGTTACGTAAACCGTAAATCGAACCCTGCGGCAAGCCCGAAAGGGTTAGGCCCCACCCCGCTCCTTCCGCAACTTCGCCCAATAATCCAGCCGCTTCCTGATCTCCCGCTCGAACCCGCGGTCGGGCGGGTCGTAGAAGGTCTGGCGGCCCAGGGCTTCCGGGAAGTAATCCTGGCCGGAGAAGGCGTCGGGGGCGTCGTGGTCGTATTCGTAAGATGCGCCGTAGCCTTCCAACTTCATCAGCTTGGTCGGCGAGTTCAGAATGTGTTTCGGCGGCAGCAGCGAGCCGGCCTGCTTTGCGACCTGCATCGCTGTGCCGAAGGCGGTGTAGACGGCATTCGATTTCGGCGCGGTGGCGAGATAGACCACCGCCTGCGCGATCGCGAGCTCGCCCTCGGGATGGCCGAGGAAGTCGAAAGCGTCCTTGGCGGCGTTGGCGATGACCAGCGCCTGCGGATCGGCAAGCCCGATATCCTCGACAGCCATGCGCACGACGCGGCGGGCCAGAAACAGCGGATCCTCGCCGGCATCGAGCATGCGCGCGAGATAATACAGCGCGGCATCGGGATCGGAGCCCCGCACCGACTTATGCAGCGCCGAGATCAAATTGTAGTGGCCGTCGGCCGACTTGTCGTAGATCGGCGCGCGGCGCTGCAAAATCTCCTGCAACTGCGCGGCGTCGAAAATCTCGTCCTTGCGCGCGGCGCGCCAGACTTCCTCGACGAGCGTCAGCGACGCGCGGCCGTCGCCATCGGCCATGCGCACCAGCACGGCGCGCGCTTCCTCGTCGAGGGGCAGCTTGCGGCCCTCGACCTCCTCGGCATGCGCAAACAGCTTTTCGATCGCGGCCGCGTCGAGCGAGCGAAACACCAGCACGCGCGCCCGGGACAGAAGCGCCGCGTTGAGCTCGAAGGACGGATTTTCGGTGGTAGCGCCGACCATCACCACTGTGCCATCTTCCATGACGGGCAGAAACGAATCCTGCTGGGCGCGGTTGAAGCGATGCACCTCATCGACGAACAGCAGCGTGCCCTTGCCCATCTCGCGGCGTGCACGCGCCGCCTCAAAGGCCTTCTTCAAATCGGCGACGCCGGAGAACACCGCGGAGATCTGCTCGAAATGCAGATCGGTGGCGTCCGCGAGAAGCCGCGCCACCGTGGTCTTGCCGGTGCCGGGCGGGCCCCAGAACACCAGCGAGCCCAGCGTGCGCGTCTCCAGCATGCGCGTCAGCGCGCCGTCGGGACCCAGGATGTGATCCTGGCCGACGACCTCCGAGAGCGCGCGCGGCCGCAGCCGATCCGGCAGCGGATGCGGAGCCTCGTGATCGAGCCCCGCCGCGGCGAAGAGAGTTGGCGTCTCCTGTGGTCGTTTCGGACTCATCCGCCCAGCGTGACGTTGATCTGCTGGCCGCCGCGCACCAGCGTGATGCGCCAGATGCGCTGGCGCTCGGCCGCCGCCTTTTCTAGATCGCTGGTCTTGCTGATCTTTTGGTTGTTGACCGCCAGGATGACGTCGCCCTTCTGGAAGCCGACATTTGCGGCCGCGCTGTCGCCGCCGAGATCGGTGACCACGACGCCTTCGGTGTCGGCGTCCAGATGCAGCTCGTCGGCGAGCGCCGGGGTGATGGTCGAGACCTTCGCACCTTGGAGAGGCGAGCGCGCGGTGATGACGAGCTCATTGCGGCCGGTATCAGGCGCGGCGTCCAGCGCCACTGTCAGCTTGACCGGCTTGCCACCGCGCTGCACGTCGATCTGCGCCGTGCCGCCGAGCGGCCGTGTGGCGAAACGATAGTCGAAGGCGTTGGGATCATCCACAGTCTGGCCGTCGATCGAGACGATCAGGTCGGACGATTTCAGCCCGGCCTTGGCCGCCGGGCCGTTCGGAACGACGCTTGCGACCAGCGCACCGGTCGGCGAACGCAGGCCGAGACTCTCGGCGATCTCCGGCGTCACCGCCTGCAACTTCGCGCCGAGCCATGGCCGTTTTACCGCCTTGCCACCGCCCTTGGCGGAGGCGACGACGACGCGCACCATGTTGGCGGGGATCGCGAAGCCGATGCCCTGCGAGCCGCCGGAGCGCGAATAGATCGCGGTGTTGATGCCCGCGAGCCTGCCGCTCATGTCGACCAACGCGCCGCCGGAATTGCCGGGATTGATCGCCGCGTCGGTCTGGATGAAGAACTGGTAGTCGGTGATGCCGACCTGCGTGCGCGCCAAGGCCGAGATGATGCCGTGAGTCACGGTCTGGCCGACGCCGAAGGGATTGCCGATCGCCATCACGACGTCGCCTACCATCAGCTCGTCCGAATTGGTGAATTCGAGAGCCGGAAACTTCTCCTTGGTGTCCTTCAAACGCAGCACGGCCAGATCGCTGCGAGAGTCCTTCAGCACGATCTCGGCCTCGAACTCACGCTTGTCCGACAGCGACACCTTGACCTGGTCGGCGCCTTCGATGACGTGGACGTTGGTGACAACGAGCCCCGACGCATCGACGATCACGCCCGAACCGAGCGAGCGCTGCACCTGCTCCTGCTGCTGGCCGGGCACGCCGAAGAAGCGGCGGAAGATTGGGTCATCGAGCAACGGGTTGCGGTTCTGCACCACCTTGGCGGCATAGACGTTGACAACCGCCGGCTGCACCCGCTGCACGATCGGCGCATAAGACAGCCGCAGTTCGGCGGGCGAGGACGGCACACGGCGGTCCTGCGCGGCGGCCGGATTGAAGCTGGCCGAAAAGGCTATGCACAGTGCCGTGACGACGGCGGTCCAGGTCGATCGAAACATTCCTACCTCTTGGAAAAGACGCCGGAATATAGGCGCGTTCGCCCCCCAATAGAAGGGCGCCCGGCGCCATATTCGCCCCCCTTTTTGGTGTGTCCGGCCTGCAAGCTGTGCGTGCGAAATGGCAATTTGCCGGGGCTGTGGATTGGCATGATGTGCGTCATCTTGCATGGTGGTGCAAGGCGGATTCGGTTGCGGCGAATTTACACCAGTGGGAACCGCGCAACCGGGCGCAGCGTCGCGGGGCAGTCATCGATCACACCTAGGCTCTCCGCCAGCGACTTGGGGAAGTTCATCAAACGATGGAGTCATGACGTGAGCAGGACAAGAATTGCAGCCACGGCGATTGGTCTCGCCGCCGCACTGGCAGCTTCGCAGGCCCAGGCCCAATCGGCGAGCAGCAGCGACCAGGAGATCGCGCTCCTGAAGCAGCAGTTGAAGATGCTGGAGCAGAAGCTCGACAAGCTCCAGAGCCAGACCGCCGCGAATACCGCGGCGACGGCGAAGGCCAGGCTTGAGGCGAAGGCGGAGGCGAAAGCCGAAGCGCGGTCCGAAGCGAAGGCCGTCGTCGCCAACGCCAACGCGGCGATCCCGCTCAAGGGACCGGCGCCCGCATCCGGCGTCGTCGTGACGATGCCGAACAACCGGCCCACCATCTGCACTGCCGATGGAGCAAACTGCGTCGGAATCACAGGCCGCGTGCACTACGATGTCGGCGGCTATGACTATCGGCCCAACACAGCGGCTACCGTGCCACAAAAGCTCGACAGCGGCGAGAACGTCCGCCGCGCGCGCATCGGTCTCGCCGGCAAGTTCTTCAATGACTGGAATTTCGCGCTGATCTACGACTTCGGCGGCTCCTCCGACGGATTTGGCGGCGCAGCTCCGGGTTCGCTGCCCGGCGGCGGCGTCTCCGGCGTCGAGAACGCCTATCTCAGCTACACCGGCTTGAAGCCATTCGGCGGCAAGATGGCCATCGAAGGCGGCATCATGGACCTGCCCTACACGCTCGATGAGGCCACGAGCTCCAACGACATCATGTTCATGGAGCGCGCCTCGGCGGGCATCGTTGCCACCAGCATCGCCGCAGGCGACTTCCGCTCGGCTGTCGGCACGCGCTGGTACAACGACATGTTCTGGGCGGGCGGCTATGTTACCGGTCCCGCTACCGGTGCGATCCACTCAGCCTCGAGCGTTGCGCCGAACGGCACCACGGAACAATACGGCGCGGTCGCCCGTGTCGCCGGCCAGGTCGTCAGTGGCAAAGACTACTCAGTCCATCTCGGCGGCAATGCCGAATGGCTGATCCAGCCGACGCGCAATCTGGTGACGGGTGCACAGACGGTGACGCTGAGCGATCGTCCGGAACTGCGCATCGATCCCACGGCACTGGCTACGACCGGCGCAATCGCCAATGCCTCCGGCGCGCAGGTCTACAGCGTCGAAGCGGCCGCCACCTATGGACCGCTGATCCTGCAAGGCGAGTATTTCTGGTACAACATCGATCGCAGCGCCAATACCGGCCTGCCGCCGCTGGGTGCGCCGAGCCTCAAATTCCAGGGCGGCTACGCGCAGGCCGGCTACGTGCTGACGGGCGAGAGCCGCAGTTACAATGCGGCGAATGCGGCCTATGGCGGCGTTAAGCCGGCGCACCCGTTCTCGCTCGAGGGCGGTGGCTGGGGCGCGTGGGAAATCGCGGGACGGTTCTCCACGGTCGACCTCAACGATCAGCTCGGAACCGCCACCGGCGTCGCAGGCGGCCGGCAGACCCTCTACACGGCGGCGCTGAACTGGTACGTCAACGGCAACGTCCGTTTCATGCTGGACTATCTGCATGGCACGGTGTCGAGGCAGGCCTCGCCGGTCTCGACCGCCGATGTCGGCTCGAAATTCGATGCGGTCGCGATGCGGACGCAGTTCGCGTTCTAGGTCTCGCCTGTCGTCCCGGGGCGCCAAAATGCGAACCCGGGACCCAGCATCTGCAACGCTGTCTGAAGGAGACACGCCATGAAGGCCGTCGGCTACAGGAAGTCGCTTCCGATCGAGGATCAGGACGCGCTGATCAATTTCGAGACCGCAAAGCCCGAACCGAAGGGCCGTGATATCCGCGTGGCCGTGAAGGCGATCTCGGCCAATCCGGTCGATTACAAGGTGCGCAAGCGCGCAGCCCCGCCCGAGGGCGAGACGAAGATTCTGGGCTATGACGCGGCCGGCGTGGTCGACGCCGTCGGTCCGGACGTCACGCTGTTCAAGCCGGCCGATGAGGTGTTTTACGCCGGCTCGATCCTGCGCCAGGGTACCAATTCCGAATTCCATCTCGTCGACGAGCGCATCGTCGGCAACAAGCCGAAGAGCCTGTCGTTTGCGCAGGCCGCCGCCCTACCCCTCACCTCCATCACCGCGTGGGAGCTGTTATTCGATCGGCTCGGTGCGGTGCCCGGCAAGAGTGTTGATCCGCGCACGCTCTTGATCACGGGCGGCGCCGGCGGTGTCGGCTCCATCCTGATCCAGCTTGCACGCCGCCTCACCGGCCTTACGGTTGTCGCGACCGCGACGCGACCGGAGTCGCAAAAATGGTGCCTCGATCTCGGCGCGCATGCGGTGATCGACCACGGCAAGCCGATGAAGGAGCAGATCGAGAAGCTCAAGCTGCCGCCGGTCGCGCTGGTGGCGAGCCTCACCTTCACCGACCAGCACTACAAGAACATCGCCGAATTCATGGCACCGCAAGGCAAGTTCGGCCTGATCGACGATCCCCCGGAATTCACCGTGAGCGCGTTCAAGGGCAAGGCGATCTCGGTGCACTGGGAATCGATGTTCACGCGCTCCTCGTTCCAGACCGCCGACATGATCGCGCAGCATCATCTGCTCAATGATGTCGCCGACCTCATCGACAAGGGCGTGCTGCGCACGACGCTCGACCAGACCTTTGGCACGATCAACGCGATCAATCTCAAGCGCGCGCATGCACTGCTCGAGAGTGGCAAGTCGCGCGGCAAGATCGTGCTGGAGGGGTGGTAGGTCCTAGCTCGAACCGGGCGCCGCATTCGTCTCCGGCGGACGCGTCGCCCGCTCGATAAAGCCCTTGGCGAGCGCGTGGTAGATCCCTTCCTCGCAGATCATCCGCGATGTGGCATGTGCAATCAGGGCGGCGGCCATCAACGGCACCACCATGGCGTGGTTGTCGGTCATCTCGGTCACGATGACGAAAGCGGTGATCGGCGCCTGCACCACACCGGCAAAATACGACACCATGCCAAGCAGCATGATCGCGCCGACCGGAGCGTCGTGGAAGAAGGACGCGATATTGCTGCCGAGGCCGGCTCCAACGGCGAGTGACGGCGAAAAAATTCCGCCGGGTATGCCACTGATTGCCGCGAAGGTGGTGGCGAGAAGCTTGAGGATGCCGAAGTCCTGCGGCAGCGGTCCGCCCTGCTCCAGGGCCGTCTTTACCTGCTGGTAGCCTGTGCCATAGATCGTATCGCCGGAGACAAGGCCGCAGATCGCGACCGCCAATCCGCACGCAAGCGCGAACCACAGAGGGTGGCCCTTCACCGCGCGTCCGAACGGATGGGCCAAGCCGCGCGCCATAATGATGACGATACGGCTGAAGATGCCGCCAGCCAAACCGCCGACCACGCCGCACACCGGAACCGCCAGCCAGTCGACGCCGGGGGCCAGCGACATCGCACTGCTGCCGAAATAGGCGTAGTTGCCCATCAGAGCGAGCGAGGTCAGGCCGGCCGCGATCACCGCCGCAATGATGAGGCTGCTGGTACGTGTCTCGAAAGCACGGCTCATCTCCTCGATGCCGAAGACGATTCCCGCCAGCGGTGTGTTGAAGGCGGCCGCGACGCCGGCGGCCGCGCCGGCCAGGATCAATCCGGGCTGGCGGCGTGGCGAGACGCGGCCGAGGGCGAACATGATGGAAGCGCCGACTTGAACGCTCGGTCCTTCCCGGCCGACGGAGCCGCCGCATAGCAGGCCGAACAAGGTGAGGATCACTTTTCCGATCGCGATTCGGATCGAGACCAGGCTCTCGCGCGCCGCCTGGTCGGTCAGATGCCGCGCGGCGATCGCCTGGGGAATGCCGCTGCCCTGTGCGTTCGGGAACAGCCGGGTGGTCAGATAGGCCGAGAGCATGAAGCCGAGAGGTGTCACCGCGAGTACGACGTAGCGCGACTGAGCCAACAGCAGCGCAAAGGCGTGCTGGGCGAGATCGGCGAGCTGGGCCAGCACCACCGCCGCGGCGCCAACCCCGATCCCACCGAGCACGAAGATCGCCCGCCGCTGCCATCGCGCGGATGTCAGCCTGAACAGGCGTTTATGGCGGGTCGACAGGGGCCAGAGCATGAGCCGTTTTAGCCGGTCACGTCGCGAATTGAAGGGGCAAGCGAGCAGACCAGCTAGACTGGAACCACGCCTTCGACGAACATCAACCGTCGCTCCAGCGCCGTTTGCCGCAGCTTTAGCGCTTCGGCATATTCCACTGACGCGTACCATTCCTGCGCCCGCGCCATCGATGGGAACTCCACGATGATGATGGTCTTGGGCGGCGGGCCGCCCTCCACCACCTCAGTGGCGCCGCCACGCACGAGATAGCGGCCGCCATATTGCGCGATGGTTGCCGCGGCCAACGTGCGATAGGCCTCCATCGCGGTTCTGTCGCGCACCTCGACCTCGGAGATCACGTAGGCCGGCATGCGCAGGCCTCAGGCAATCGTGTTGACGATGCCGCCTTCCGCGCGCAGCGCCGCACCGTTGGTCGCGGACGCTTCTTTCGAGGCGACATAAACCACCATGTTGGCGATCTCGTCGACACTGGCGAAGCGCTGGATCAGCGAGCTCGGGCGATGCTGCTTGACGAAATTGGCCGCGGCCTCATCGACCGACTGGCCGTTCTGCTTGGCAAGATCCTTCACGAACGTCTCGACGCCCTCCGACATTGTCGGGCCCGGCAGCACGGAATTGACGGTGACGCCGGTGCCGCGGGTGAGCTGCGCCAGGCCCCGCGCGACCGAGAGCTGCGCCGTCTTGCTCATTCCATAGTGGATCATCTCGACGGGAATGTTGAGCCCGGACTCCGAGGAGATGAAGACGATGCGGCCCCAGTTGCGCTTGAGCATGCCCTTCATATACGCGCGTGACAGACGCACGCCGCTCATCACGTTGACCTCGAAGAAGCGGCTCCAGTCCTCGTCCGGAATGTCGAAAAAGTCCTTCGGCTCGAAGATGCCGGCATTGTTGACGAGGATGTCGACCTCCGGCAGCGCCGCGGCCAGCGCCTTGCAGCCCGCAGCGGTCGAGACATCGGCAGCGATGCCGCGGACCTTCCCGCCCACGCCTTCCAGCTTGCGCACGGCGGCATCGACCTTGTCCTGGCCGCGTCCGTTGATCACGACGCTCGCACCCGAGCCGGCAAGGCCCTTGGCGATGGCGTGGCCGATGCCGGCGGTCGAGCCGGTGACGAGGGCGGTCTTTCCGGAAAGGTCGATGTTCATGCGTGATCTCCGTTGATGCTGGCGGAGATATTGGGCGCTGCCGGCACGATAGCAATCGGCACTCACCGACGCGTGAGGAGCAGGACGCAACCAACGAGGACGGCCAATAAAAAAGCGGCGCCCGAAGGCGCCGCTTTCTGAAAACTCTCTGCCGGTCGGCTTACGCCGCCTCGGCTTCCTTCTCCTGCACCGGACCGGAGTCCTGGCCCTTGGCATCGACGTCGCGGTCGACGAACTCGATCACGGCCATCGGGGCGTTGTCGCCGTAGCGGAAGCCGGCCTTGATGATGCGGGTGTAGCCACCCTGGCGATCCTTGTAGCGGGGCGCGAGCGTGTCAAACAGCTTCCTGACCTGATCCTTGTCGCGCATTTCGGAGATGGCCTGGCGGCGCATGGCCAGCCCGCCCTTCTTGCCGAGGGTAATCAGCTTCTCGACGATCGGACGCAATTCCTTCGCCTTCGGCAGCGTGGTGACGATCTGCTCGTGCTTGATCAGCGCGGCGCACATGTTGGCGAACATCGCGCGGCGATGCTCGGCGGTGCGGTTGAGCTTACGATGAACCTTGCCGTGACGCATTTATCTATTCCTTGAATTTCATTCGTCGCGACGGTTCGTCGGACCAGTTGCTCAGGTGGGCTGCCTGCGTTCGCCCGCTAAGGCGCGATGAATTCGCGCCTCAGCCTGTCGTCGTTCGGATCAGTAGTGATCCTCGAAGCGCTTGGCGAGCTCGTCGATGTTCTCCGGCGGCCAGCCCGGCACTTCCATGCCGAGGTGCAGACCCATCTGGGCCAACACTTCCTTGATCTCGTTCAGCGACTTGCGGCCGAAGTTCGGAGTGCGGAGCATTTCGGCTTCGGACTTCTGCACGAGGTCGCCGATGTAGACGATGTTGTCGTTCTTCAAGCAGTTGGCCGAACGCACCGACAGCTCGAGCTCGTCCACCTTCTTGAGGAAGGCCGGGTTGAAGGCGAGGTCCGGGATGATCTCTTGGGCGACTTCCTTGCGCGGCTCTTCGAAGTTGACGAACACGTTGAGCTGATCTTGCAGGATGCGCGCAGCGTAGGCGACGGAATCATCAGGCGTCAGCGCGCCGTTGGTCTCGATCGTCATGGTCAGCTTGTCGTAGTCGAGGATCTGGCCCTCGCGGGTGTTCTCGACCTTGTAGGAGACCTTGCGGACCGGCGAGTACAGGCTATCGACCGGGATCAGGCCGATCGGTGCGTCCTCGGGGCGGTTGCGCTCGGCGGGAACGTAGCCCTTGCCGGTTGCGACCGTGAACTCCATGCGGATCTCGGCGCCCTCGTCGAGCGTGCAGATCTGCAGGTCGGGATTGAGCACGACGACGTCGCCCACGGTCTGGATGTCGCCGGCGGTGACGACGCCCGGGCCGGACTTCTTGACGACCATGCGCTTGGGGCCTTCGCCCTGCATCTTGATCGAGATGTCCTTGATGTTGAGCACGATGTCGGTGACGTCCTCACGGACGCCCGCGATCGAGGAGAACTCGTGCAGCACGCCGTCGATGTGCACCGACTGCACTGCCGCGCCCTGGAGCGAGGACAGCAGGATGCGGCGCAGCGCGTTGCCGAGCGTCTGGCCGAAGCCGCGCTCGAGCGGTTCGGCGACGATGGTCGCGAAACGGGTCGGATCGCTGCCGGGCTGTACCTGCAGCTTGTTCGGCCGAATCAGTTCTTGCCAATTTTTCTGGATCGTCACTGTTTCACCCATACAGGCCAGTCAGACTGCTGTTGCAGGCACTGGCGTTGGAGAAAGGCCGCAGATCATTTCCACGGCTTTGCAAAAAGTCATCGCGGGCGCCGATGCGCCCGCAATCTGGTATCAAACGCGCCGACGCTTACGGGGACGGCAACCGTTGTGCGGGATCGTGGTCACGTCGCGGATCGAGGTGACGGTGAAGCCCGCGGCCTGCAGCGCCCGGAGCGCCGATTCGCGGCCCGAACCGGGACCGGCGACTTCGACTTCCAGCGTGCGCATGCCGTGCTCTTGCGCCTTCTTCGACACGTCCTCGGCGGCAACCTGTGCGGCATACGGGGTCGACTTGCGCGAGCCCTTGAAGCCCATCGTGCCGGCGGAGGACCAGGCAATCGTGTTGCCCTGCGCGTCGGTGATGGTGATGGTCGTGTTGTTGAACGACGAGTTCACGTGCGCGACGCCGGAGGCGATGTTCTTGCGCTCACGACGACGAACGCGGGTGGCTTCCTTGCCCATAGACTACCTTTCCTGAAGATCTCAAACGCCGCCGTAATGCCAGCGGCTACACCTGTGGAACGAAAGGCGCGTGGCGAACGGGTCATCCCCGGGTCGCCACACGCCGTGATTGGATGCGAAAACTTACTTCTTCTTGCCGGCGATGGCCTTGGCCGGACCCTTGCGCGTACGCGCATTGGTGTGGGTACGCTGGCCACGCACCGGCAGACCGCGACGATGGCGCAGGCCGCGGTAGCAGCCGAGATCCATCAGACGCTTGATGTTGATGCCGACCTCACGACGCAAATCGCCCTCGACGAGATAGTCGCGGTCGATCACTTCGCGGATCTGAAGCACTTCGGCGTCGCTGAGCTGATTGACCCGACGATCGTCTGGGATCTTCACCTTCTCCATGATCTCACCGGCGATCTTCTGACCGATGCCATGGATGTACTGGAGCGCGATCAGCACGCGCTTGTTGGTCGGGATGTTCACGCCGGCAATACGGGCCACGGCCTTCTCTCCTGTCGCCAATCCCTCGTCAGGAATCGGGCTTTAAGTGCTTGGTTTCTCGGGCAGGTGTTCACAAACGCGAACACGACGCCCACCCCTGGTCTTCCTGGGGCCCGGCATCGTTTGAAACTATCCGACTTGGATGCGGGGCTTATTAGGGGATTCAGGGGGCTTTCGTCAACCGCTGCTAGCGCTTAGCTCGCCTTTTCGTGACCTTTTTTGCGGCCTTTTTGGCACCTTTCTTGACAGCCTTCCTGGCGGTCTTTTTGGCTGCCTTCTTCTTTCCTACCTTCTTGGCGGCTTTCTTGACGATTCTCTTGCCTGCCTTCGTCGCCTTCTTGGCCGCCTTCTTGGATTTCGCAGCCTTTTTGGCCGCTTTCACGGGCTTTTTGGCCGATTTCTTAGCAGTCTTGGCCTTTCTGGCCGGGGCCGCCTTGGCCGCGCTCCGGGCGCGGGTCTTGCCATGTGTCTTGGGCTCGACCGCCCCGAGCGCCAGGAGCTGGCGATGGATGGCGCGGGTGACCTCGTCGATGGCCATCATGCCGTCGATGGTCGAGAGCTTCCGCCGCTCGGAATAGTAGTGAATCAGCGGCTCCGTCTGGTTGCGGTAGCTGGCGAGTCGCTTGGTGAGGACTTCCGGAGTGTCGTCGAGCCGGACCTCCTCCCCGCGCTCGCGCATCTGGGCGACGCGAGTCTCGACACGGTTCAGGAGCGCGCTCTCGTTGACGCGGAGCTCGATCACGGCATCGAGCTTGAGGTGCTTGTGCTTGAGCAGCTCATCCAGCGCCTCGGCCTGCGGCACGGTCCGCGGGAAACCGTCGAGGATAAAACCGTTCTTGGCATCCGGCTGATCGATCCGATCGGAGATGATTCCGACCACGACATCGTCTGGCACGAGGCCGCCGCTGGCCATGATCTCCTTGGCCTTGAGACCGACCGGCGTTCCGGCCGCCACCGCTGCACGCAACATCTCGCCGGTCGAGAGCTGGACGATGCCATAGCGCTGCACCAGCAGCTGCGCCTGGGTGCCCTTGCCCGATCCCGGCGGCCCCAGAAGTATAATTCTCATCGGCGTACGCCCCCCGATTGGTGCGCGATACGTCGTGCACCTGTGTTTTGAAGTCCAGTTACAGTGCAAATCATAATCAGCGCCGCACCGCTACCCATATCATAGGGGAGCAAATGGCCGGACGCCAAGAAGCCTTTGAGACCAGTGCTTGGAGATAAGTGCTTGCACGACAGTAAGAGCGGCTTTGCCGAGGCGACCGAATGGCCGGCTCGCCGTCCGCGCGCGTTGCACGCGCGGCGAATCGGCGGCGGCAATTGCGCCGCCCAAGAGGACGCCGCGCTTAACGGCGGCGGCCGCGCAGCTTCGACTTCCGGATCAGGCCTTCGTACTGATGCGCCAGGAGATAGCCCTGCACCTGTGCCACCGTGTCCATGGTGACGCTGACGACGATCAGCAGCGAAGTGCCGCCAAAGTAGAACGGCACCGACGCGTAGGAGATCAGGATTTCTGGAATCAAGCAGACGATCGCGAGATAGACCGCGCCGAGCACGGTGATGCGCGACAGCACGTAGTCGATATATTCCGCGGTACGCTCGCCCGGGCGGATACCCGGAATGAAGCCGCCGTGCTTCTTCAGATTGTCCGCAGTCTCGGTCGGATTGAACACGATCGCGGTGTAAAAGAAGGCGAAGAACACGATCAGCGCCAGATACATGATCAGGAACAGCGGACGGCCGTGGCCGAGCTGGGTGGTGATCCACTGGAACCATTCCGGCCCGCTGCCCGCATTGAAGTTCGCAACCGTGGTCGGCAGCAGCAGCAGTGAGGACGCGAAGATCGGCGGGATCACGCCCGAGGTGTTGAGCTTGAGCGGCAGATGCGAGGACTGCCCCTCGAACATCTTGTTGCCGACTTGGCGCTTTGGATACTGGATCAAGAGCCGGCGCTGGGCGCGCTCCACGAACACGATGAAGGCGATCACGGCCACCGCCATGACGATGACGACCAGAATCAGGCCGGTCGACATCGCACCCTGACGGCCGAGTTCGAGCATGTTGGCGAGCGCCGCGGGCAGCTCGGCGACGATGCCGGAGAGAATGATCAGGGAAATGCCGTTGCCGATGCCGCGCGAGGTGATCTGCTCGCCCAGCCACATCAGGAACATGGTGCCGCCGGTCAGCGTGATCGCCGTCGACAGGCGGAAGAACATGCCGGGGTCGCTGACGACGTTGCCGGCGCCTTCGAGGCCCACCGCAATGCCGTAGGACTGGAACGCGGCCAGGATCACCGTGAGATAGCGGGTGTACTGGTTCAGCAGCTTGCGGCCGGACTCGCCTTCCTTTTTCAGCGCCTCGAGCTGCGGCGAGACGGTGGTCAGGAGCTGGATGATGATGGAGGCCGAGATGTACGGCATGATGTTCAGCGCAAAGATCGCCATGCGGTGAATGCCGCCGCCGGCGAACATGTTGAACATGCCGAGGATGCCGCCCGCCTGGGAGCGGAACACCTGCTCCCAGATGTTGGGATCGATGCCGGGGAGCGGGATGTAGGTCCCGAGCCGATAAACGAGCAGCGCACCCAGGGTAAACCAGATGCGCTTCTTCAGTTCGTCGGCCTTGGCAAACGCACCGAAATTGAGATTGGCTGCCAGTTGTTCCGCTGCAGAGGCCATCTTGGACTTTCTCCCGCCGCTTATTGCGCCGTTATGCCCGCGGCCGGGCTACATTATACCGGACACCGGACATTATCTGGGGCTACGGCTTCGATAAGTCCATCGTCCCGCATGCGTAAAGGCCCGCGAGCCGCGGGCCGATGACGCAGTTGTTACGCCGCCTCGCCTTCTTCCTTGGCAGGCGCGAGGATCTTCACCGAGCCGCCGGCCTTCTCGACTGCCGCAATCGCGGTCTTCGAGGCGCCGTGCACTTCGATGTTGAGCTTGGCCTTGAACTCGCCACGGCCGAGCAGCCGCAGGCCACCCTTGGCGCGGCGCAGCACGCCGGCCTTGACCAGGGATTCGACGTTCACGACGCTGCCGGTGTCGATCTTCTTGGCATCGACCGCGTCCTGGAGCCGGTCGAGATTGATCTCGGCGAACTCGACGCGGAAGATGTTGTTGAAGCCGCGCTTGGGCAGACGACGATGCAAGGGCATCTGGCCGCCTTCGAAACCCTTGATGCGCACACCCGAACGCGCGGTCTGGCCCTTGCCCCCGCGGCCGGCCTGCTTGCCCTTGCCCGAACCAATGCCGCGGCCGACGCGCATACGCTTCTTGCGCGAGCCGGCATTGTCGGCGATATCGCTGAGCTTCATCGCCCTGCTCCTTGTTTCTTGCGCATGACCTTCACCGAAAACGGGTCCCCGCTCCGGGATCGTGCGCCTTTGCTTACTTCTCGTCGACGATGCGAACGAGATGGTGAACTTTCAAGATCATGCCACGGACCGCCGGGGTGTCCGGCAGTTCGCTGGTGCGGCCGATCTTGTTGAGCTTGAGCCCGATCAGCGTCGAGCGCTGCGAGTGATGGCGGCGGATCGCGCTGCCGGTCTGCTCGATCTTGATCGTCTTTGCGGTCGTAACGGCACTCTTGGCCATGGGCGTCTACTCCGAAAAGCTTGCGTTATTCGGCAACCGCCTCGGCGTCACCACCGATACGGCGGGACTGGAGGGTGGACACCTTGATATTGCGGCGGGCAGCGACCGAGCGCGGCGAATCCTGATGCTTCAGCGCATCGAAGGTCGCGCGAACCATGTTGTACGGGTTCGACGAGCCGATCGACTTCGCAACCACGTCCTGGACGCCGAGCGTCTCGAACACGGCGCGCATCGGGCCGCCGGCGATGATGCCGGTACCGGCCGGAGCTGCGCGCAGGTAAACACGGCCCGCGCCATGACGGCCGGCGATGTCGTGATGAAGCGTGCGGCCCTCGCGCAACGACACGCGGGTCAGGTTGCGCTTGGCGGATTCGGTTGCCTTGCGGATCGCCTCGGGCACTTCGCGCGCCTTGCCGTGACCGAAGCCGGCGCGGCCCTTCTGGTCGCCGATCACGACCAGCGCTGCGAAACCGAAGCGCTTGCCGCCCTTGACGACCTTGGCGACGCGATTGATGTGGACGAGCTTGTCGACGAACTCGCTGTCGCGCTCTTCCCTGCGTTCACGTCCGCCGCCGCGTTGATCGCGTCCACCACGTTGTTCGCGTTCTGCCATGGTTTTTCCAGTCCTTCAGAGGCTTACGCCTCAATCCTCAAATTCTGTTAGAAGCTCAGCCCGCTCTCACGCGCCGCGTCGGCAAGAGCCTTGACGCGCCCGTGATAGAGATAGCTGCCGCGATCGAACACGACTTCCTTGACACCCTTCTCTGCGGCGCGCTCGGCCAGCAGCTTGCCGACCGCCTTCGCCGCATCGATGTCGGCGCCGGTCTTGCCGCCATCGCGCATCGACTTCTCGAGCGACGAGGCAGAGGCCAGCGTCTCGCCCTTCAGGTCGTCGATGACCTGGGCGTAGATGTGCTTGGACGAGCGGAACACCGACAGGCGCGGACGGCCGCCACCCGAGCGGCGCAGCTTCAGACGTACACTGCGCTTGCGCCGGGCATTCGTAACCTTGGCTTTCGACATGACCGGCTCCGTTACTTCTTCTTGCCTTCCTTGCGGAAGATGAATTCGCCAACATACTTCACGCCCTTGCCCTTGTAGGGCTCCGGCGGACGATAGGAGCGAATCTCGGCGGCGACCTGGCCGACGCGCTGAATGTCGCTGCCGGTCACCGTGATCTCGGTCGGCTTCGGCACGGTGATCGTGATCCCTTCCGGGATCGCGTAGACCACATCGTGGCTGTAGCCGAGCGCGAGCTGCAGGTTCTTGCCCTGCAGCGCGGCGCGGTAACCGACGCCGGTGATTTCGAGCTTCTTCTCGAAACCCTTGGTGACGCCTTCGACCAGATTCGCGACCTGGGCGCGAGCGGTCCCGTACAGGGCCCGCGCGCGGTTGGTCTCGACCCGGGGGTTCACCTTGACCTGCCCGTTATCGAGCTTCACCTCGACGTCGTTATGGACGACGAACTGAAGCTGGCCCTTCGGCCCCTTCATCTTGACGGTCTGCCCGTCGACGGTCGCGGTCACACCCGACGGCACCGCTACCGGCCTTTTGCCAACACGTGACATGGATCAAAAATCCTTCTCAGAACACCGTGAAGAGAACTTCACCGCCCACGTTCGCTTCACGCGCACTGTGGTCAGCCATGATTCCCTTCGGCGTCGACAACACCGAAATGCCGAGTCCGTTATTGACCCGCGGCAGGTTCTTCACCGAGGCGTAAACGCGACGCCCGGGCTTGGAGACACGCTCGATCTCGCGGATAACGGGCTCGCCGTCGAAATACTTCAGCTCGATCTCGATCTCGCTGCGGCCCGAGGAGTGCTCGAGCGTGGCGTAACCGCGGATGTAGCCCTCGCTCTTCAGCACCTCGAGGACGTTCTCGCGCATCTTCGAGCCAGGCGTGGAGACCTTGTTCTTGGAACGCATCTGCGCGTTACGGATGCGGGTGATCAGATCGCTGATTGGATCGTGCGTAGACATCTAAACGACCCTCCTTACCAGCTGGACTTTACGAGGCCCGGGACCATGCCCCTGGAGCCAAGATCCCGCATTGCGATGCGGGACAGTTTGGTCAAGCGATAGTTCGAGCGCGAACGGCCCGACAGCTCGCAACGCAGACGGATGCGGGTCGTCGACGAGTTGCGCGGCATTTCCGCCAGCTTCAGGGTCGCGGCGAACCGCTCCTCCATCGGCAGCGACTTGTCGGCGATGATCGCCTTCAACCGCTCGCGCTTCGGAGCGGCGTTCTTCGCCATCCGCTTGCGCCGGTTGTTCTTTTCGACTGAACTCTTCTTTGCCATGCTTGGCTCCTGGGTATCCGCGTTTGAGAGGCTTTAGGTCAGCGTCTCACTGCCGGAACGGGAAATTGAAAGCGGTCAACAAGGCCCTCGCCTCGTCGTCGGTCTTGGCCGTGGTGCAGACGGTGATGTCCATACCGCGGGATTCCGTGACCTTGTCGAAGTCGATCTCGGGGAAAATGATGTGTTCCTTGAGGCCGAGCGAGTAGTTGCCGCGGCCGTCGAAGCTCTTCGGGTTCAAGCCGCGGAAGTCGCGGACGCGCGGCAGCGCGACCGTCACCAGGCGATCGATGAACTCGTACATGCGGGCCTTGCGCAGCGTGACCTTGCAGCCGATCGGCTGGTTCTCACGCAGCTTGAAGGTCGCGATCGCGATGCGCGAATAGGTCACGATCGCCTTCTGGCCGGCGATCTGGGTCAATTCCGCAGCGGCGTTCTCGGCCTTCTTGCGATCATTGACGGAATCGCCAACGCCCATGTTCAGCACGACCTTGTCCAGCCGCGGAACCTGCATGACGTTCTCATAACCGAACTTCTCGGTCATTTCCGTCCGGATCTTCGCGTCGTATTCCGCGCGCAGGCGCGGCGTGTAAGCGGCCTCAGCCATCGATCTCAGCTCCCGAGCTCTTGGCGATGCGGACCTTCTTGCCGTCCGCCAGAATCTTGAATCCGACGCGGGTCGGCTTCCCGTCCTTGCCGACATACGCGATGTTGGACAGTTGGATCGGCGACTCTTTCGAGATGATGCCGCCCTCCTGGGCCTGCGTCTGCTTCTGGTGACGCTTGACCATGTTGATGCCGCGCACCAGCGCCGTACCGGCGTCGGGCCGCACTTCGAACACCTCGCCGGTGCGGCCCTTGTCGCGGCCGGTCAGCACGACGACCTTGTCGCCCTTGCGGATCTTCGCAGCCATCACAGCACCTCCGGCGCGAGCGAGATGATCTTCATGTGGTTCTTGGCGCGCAGCTCGCGCGGCACGGGCCCGAAGATACGGGTACCGACCGGCTCGGACTGATTGTTGATCAGAACGGCGGCGTTGCGGTCGAAGCGGATGACCGAACCGTCGGCGCGGCGGATGTCCTTGCGGACGCGCACCACGACGGCCTTCATCACGTCGCCCTTCTTCACCTTGCCACGCGGAATCGCTTCCTTGATCGAGACAACGATGATGTCGCCGATCGTGGCGTAGCGGCGCTTGGAGCCCCCGAGCACCTTGATACACATGACACGGCGTGCGCCAGAATTATCGGCCACGTCGAGGTTGGTCTGCATCTGAATCATTGATGCACCTCGTCCTCTTCTCTTTGCGCCAGCCCAGCCGGCGCTCAACATTTACCTGAAGTCAGTCGGCTAAAGCCAACAGATCAGGCGCTTTTCTTGTGTTCGCCCCGGATCACGACCCAGCGCTTCAACTTCGAAATCGGCTTCGATTCCTCGATCCACACCATGTCGCCCGGCTTGAACTCGTTGCTCTCGTCGTGCGCGTGGTAGTTCTTCGAACGGCGGATCGTCTTCTTGTAGATCGGGTGCGTAAAGCGGCGATCGACGCGCACCACGATGGTCTTGGCTTGCTTGTCGCTGACGACCACGCCCTGCAAAGTACGTTTCGGCATCTTCGTAAGCCTCTTACTTCTTCTTCGCGCGCGTCTGCGCGGCGACGGTCTTGATCCGGGCGATGTCACGGCGGGCCTCGCGCAGGCGCGAGGTGTTCTCGAGCTGCCCGGTGGCGCGCTGGAAGCGCAGGTTGAAGCGCTCCTTCTTCAGGTTCAGGATGGCGTCATCCTGCTGATCGGGGCTCAACGCGCGGATGTCTTCGATTTTCATCTGGGCCATGGCCATTACTCCGCAATGCGCTCGACGAAGCGCGTCTTGATCGGCAGCTTGGCTGCCGCCAGGGTCAGCGCTTCACGCGCTGTCTGGGTGTTGACGCCGTCGATCTCGAACAGTACCCGGCCCGGCTTGACGCGCGCGACCCACAATTCCGGCGCGCCCTTGCCGGAACCCATGCGGACTTCGGCAGGCTTCTTCGACACGGGAACGTCGGGGAATATGCGGATCCAGACGCGGCCGGCGCGCTTCATGTGACGGGTCAGCGCGCGGCGAGCGGCTTCGATCTGGCGCGCGGTGACGCGCTCAGGCTCGGTCGCCTTCAGGCCGAACTGGCCGAACGCCAACGTCGCGCCCGAAGACGCAACGCCGTGGATACGGCCCTTATGCGCCTTCCGGAACTTCGTTTTCTTAGGTTGCATCATGGCTTCAAGCCCTCAAATTCTCTGTGCTGGCGTCAGGCTGCAGCGTTGTCCCGGCGCTGCCGGCCGCCGCGATCGCCGCCGCCACCAGTCTCACCTTCGGCCATTCTCTTGTCCTGGGCCATCGGATCGTGCTCGAGGATCTCGCCCTTGAAGATCCAGACCTTGACACCGCAGGTGCCGAAGGTCGTGAACGCGGTCGCAACGCCGTAGTCGATGTCTGCGCGCAGCGTGTGCAGCGGCACGCGACCTTCGCGGTACCACTCCATGCGCGCGATTTCCGCACCGCCCAGACGTCCCGAGCAGTTGATGCGGATGCCTTCCGCGCCGAGACGCATCGCCGACTGGACGGCGCGCTTCATGGCGCGGCGGAACGCCACGCGGCGCTCCAGCTGCTGCGCGATCGACTCGGCCACCAGCGTCGCATCGAGCTCCGGCTTGCGGATTTCGACGATGTTGATGACGACGTCGGACGCGGTGATGTCCGCGACCTTCTTGCGCAGCTTGTCGATGTCGGCGCCCTTCTTGCCGATCACCACGCCCGGACGAGCCGAGTGGATGGTGACGCGGCACTTCTTGTGCGGACGCTCGATCACGATGCGGGCGACGGCCGCCTGCTTGAGCTCCTTGTGCAGGATCTCGCGGATCTTGACGTCCTCGTGCAGCAGCTTGCCGTATTCCTGCTTGCCGGCGTACCAGCGGGAATCCCAGGTCCGGTTGATGCCGAGACGCAGACCGATCGGATTGATCTTTTGACCCATCGTGTTCTCCTGCGTCCCTTAAGCCGCTGCTGCGGCTTCGACCTGACGAACGATGATCGTCAGCTGTGAAAATGGTTTGTAGACACGGCCCGAGCGGCCACGGCCGCGGGCGGCAAAGCGCTTCATCACGAGGCCGTTGCCGACGAAGGCCTGCGCCACGACGAGATCGTCGACGTCGAGGTCGTGGTTGTTCTCGGCGTTGGCAATAGCCGATTCCAGGCACTTCTTCACGTCAACCGCGATCCGCTTGCGCGAAAACTGCAGGTCGGCGAGCGCAGCAGCCGCCTTCCGGCCGCGAATGAGCTGGGCGACCAGGTTGAGCTTCTGCGGGCTCACCCGCAGCATCCGGGCGACCGCCTTGGCCTCGTTCTCGGCGAGGCTCCGTTCGCGCTTAGGTTTGCTCATCGTTTAATCCTCAAGCCTTCTTGGCTTTCTTGTCCCCGGAGTGGCCATGGAAGGTACGGGTCGGCGAGAACTCGCCGAACTTGTGACCGACCATTTCCTCGTTGACGGCCACCGGCACGTGCTTCTGACCGTTGTAGACGCCGAAGGTCAGGCCGACGAATTGCGGCAGGATCGTCGAGCGACGGCTCCAGATCTTGATGACGTCGTGACGGCCGGACGAGCGCGCGGCATCTGCCTTCTTGAGCAGAGAACCCTCGACGAACGGGCCTTTCCAGACTGAACGAACCATGTCCGGCGTTCCTTACTTCTTCCGCTTGTGGCGGCTTAGGAGAATGAATTTGTTGGTCGACTTGTTCGAGCGGGTCTTCTTGCCCTTGGTCGGCTTGCCCCACGGAGTAACCGGGTGGCGACCGCCCGAGGTACGACCTTCACCACCGCCGTGCGGATGGTCGATCGGGTTCATGGAAACACCGCGGTTGTGCGGCTTGCGGCCCAGCCAACGGTTGCGGCCGGCCTTGCCGATCGACGTGTTCATGTGATCCGGGTTCGACACCGCGCCAATCGTGGCGCGGCAACGGCCGTGCACCAGGCGCTGTTCGCCCGAGTTCAGGCGGACGATCACGTAGTCCTGGTCGCGACCGACGAGCTGGGCGTAGGTGCCCGCGGAACGGGCGAGCTGGCCGCCCTTCCCGATCTTGACCTCGATGTTGTGGATGATCGTGCCGACCGGCATGTTGCCGAGCGGCATGACATTGCCCGGCTTCACGTCGACGTAGTTGCCGGCGACGACGGAATCACCGACGGCCAAACGCTGCGGCGCCAGGATGTAGGCCTGGGTGCCGTCTTCGTACTTGACCAGCGCGATGAACGCGGTGCGGTTCGGATCGTATTCCAGCCGCTCGACCGTCGCGGGCGCATCGACCTTGTCACGCTTGAAATCGACCGTACGCAACGTCCGCTTATGACCGCCGCCGCGGAAGCGCACGGTGATGCGACCGGTGTTGTTGCGGCCGCCAGAGGAGTGCTTGCCTTCGGTGAGCGCCTTGACCGGCTTGCCCTTGTAGAGGGCCGAACGATCGACCATGACCAGCTGGCGCTGGCCCGGCGTCGTGGGATTGAATGTCTTCAGTGCCATCGTCGTACGACCTTACAGACCGGTGGTCACGTCGATCCGGTGACCCTCTTCGAGAGTCACGATCGCGCGCTTGGAGTTCGACTGCGAGCCGAGATTGCCGCGGAAGATCTTGGTCTTGCCCTTGCGGACCAGCGTGTTGACACTCTTGACCTTGACGTCGAACAGCTTCTCGATCGCTTCCTTGATCTGCGGCTTGGTCGCCTTTGCGGCCACCTTGAACAGCACCTTGTTGTGCTCTGAGGCGATCGTGGCCTTTTCGGTCACGACCGGCGACAGGATCACGTCGTAGTGGCGAGGCTCGATGTTCTTCGTCATTTGAAGCGCGCCTCCAGCGCATCGATGGCGGCCTTGGTCAGAACAAGCTTCCGACGGCGCAGGATGTCATAGACGTTGATGCCCTGGATCGGCAGCACGTCCATGTTCGGGATGTTGCGGGCTGCAGCGGCGAAGCCGTTGTTGAGCTCGGCGCCGTCGATGATCAGCGCGTTGGTCAAACCCAGACCGGAGAAATGACCGAGCAGCGCCTTGGTCTTGGCAGCTTCCAGCGCGGCCTTGTCGATCACGATGAGATCGCCGTCCTTGGCCTTTGCCGAGAGCGCATGCTTGAGGGCGAGCGCACGGACCTTCTTCGGCAGGTCGGTGGCGTGCGAACGCACCACCGGACCGAAGGCACGGCCACCGCCACGGAACTGCGGCACGCGAGCCGAGCCGTGACGAGCACCACCGGTGCCCTTCTGCTTGTACATCTTCTTGCCGGTGCGCCAGATCTCGGCGCGGCCCTTGGCCTTGTGCGTACCGGCCTGGCGCTTGTTGAGCTGCCACTGCACGCAACGTGCAATGATGTCCTGGCGCGGCTCGAGGCCGAAAATGGTGTCGGAAAGCTGGACCGAGCCGGCTTCCTTACCTTCGAGGGTCGTGACCTTCAATTCCATCTCACGCCTCCTGCGCAGCCGGAGCAGCGTCCGCTTCGCCAGCAACCTTGAACTTGCCGGGCTTCGGAGCTTCCTTCGGCAGCGGCTTCTTGACGGCGTCGCGCACGCGGATCCAGCCGCCCTTGGAACCGGGAACGGCGCCTTCGACGAGGATCAGACCGCGCTCGACATCGAGCTGAACGACCCGAAGGTTGAGCGTGGTGATGCGGTCGACGCCCATGTGACCGGGCATCTTCTTGTTCTTCCAGGTCTTGCCCGGATCCTGACGGCCACCGGTCGAACCGATCGAACGGTGCGAGACCGAGACGCCGTGAGTGGCGCGCAGACCGCCGAAGTTCCAGCGCTTCATACCGCCGGCAAAACCCTTACCGACCGAAGTACCGGTGACGTCGACGAACTGACCGACGACAAAGTGGTCGGCCAGGATCTCGGCACCGACGGGGATCATCTGATCCGCGGAGACGCGGAATTCCTCGACCTGCCGCTTCGGCTCGACCTTGGCGACCGCGAACTGGCCGCGCTCCGCCTTGGGCATGTACACGGTCTTGCGGCTGCCAGAACCAAGCTGGAGCGCGACATAACCGTTTTTCTCTTCGGTGCGGTGGCCTACGACCTGGCAATTGCCGAGCTTCAGCACGGTCACGGGGATATGTTCGCCGGCCTCTGTAAAGACCCGCGTCATCCCGACCTTTTGTGCGATCACTCCGGAGCGCATCGGCGTGCTTCCTGTTCTTTCTGTCCGCTAGTGGCGAACGTGATCCAAAAATCTTAGAGCTTGATCTCGACGTCGACACCGGCGGCCAGGTCGAGCTTCATCAAAGCATCGACGGTCTGCGGGGTCGGGTCGACGATGTCGAGCAGGCGCTTGTGAGTGCGCATCTCGAACTGCTCGCGGCTCTTCTTGTCGACGTGCGGCGAACGGTTGACGGTGAACTTCTCGATGCGGGTGGGCAGCGGAATGGGTCCGCGGACCTGCGCGCCGGTGCGCTTCGCCGTGTTCACGATCTCGCGGGTCGACGTATCGAGGATACGATGGTCGAACGCCTTGAGACGGATGCGAATATTTTGGCCGTTCATTGCCGTGGTCTTTCTTCAGTGGGGTGGCGAATAGCGAATAGCGAATGTCACATTCGCTATTCGCCGATCCCTATTCTCGTAATTACTCGATGATCGAGGCGACGACGCCGGCGCCGACGGTGCGGCCGCCTTCGCGGATCGCGAAGCGGAGCTTCTCTTCCATCGCGATCGGCACGATCAGGTGCACTTCCATCGCGATGTTGTCGCCCGGCATCACCATCTCGGTACCTTCCGGCAGATGCACGACACCGGTCACGTCGGTGGTGCGGAAGTAGAACTGCGGACGGTAGTTGGTGAAGAACGGGGTGTGGCGGCCGCCCTCTTCCTTGGTGAGGATGTAGGCCTCAGCCTTGAACTTGGTGTGCGGCTTGACCGAACCCGGCTTGCACAGCACCTGGCCGCGCTCGACGTCCTCGCGCTTGGTACCACGAAGCAGCGCACCGATGTTGTCGCCGGCCTGGCCCTGATCGAGCAGCTTGCGGAACATTTCGACGCCGGTAACCGTGGTCTTCTGCGTGGCGCGCAGGCCGACGATCTCGATTTCCTCGCCGACCTTGACGATACCGCGCTCGACACGGCCGGTCACGACGGTGCCGCGGCCCGAGATAGAGAACACGTCTTCAACCGGCATCAGGAACGGAAGGTCGACCGGACGCTCCGGCTGCGGAATGTAAGCGTCGACCTGCTTCATCAGCTCGAGGATGGCCTCATGGCCGAGCGTCTTGTCGGAATCTTCGAGGGCGGCGAGCGCCGAGCCCTTGATGATCGGGATGGTGTCGCCCGGGAATTCGTACTTCGAGAGCAGCTCGCGAACCTCGAGCTCGACCAGCTCGAGCAGTTCCGGATCGTCGACCATGTCGCACTTGTTGAGGAACACGACCAGCGCGGGAACGCCGACCTGGCGGGCGAGCAGGATGTGCTCGCGGGTCTGCGGCATCGGACCGTCAGCGGCCGACACGACCAGGATCGCACCGTCCATCTGGGCAGCGCCGGTGATCATGTTCTTCACGTAGTCGGCGTGGCCGGGGCAGTCGACGTGCGCGTAGTGGCGGTTCTTGGTCTCGTATTCGACGTGCGCCGTCGAGATCGTGATGCCGCGCGCCTTCTCTTCCGGCGCCTTGTCGATCTGGTCGTACGCCGTGAACGTCGCACCGCCGGCTTCGGCGAGGACCTTGGTGATCGCCGCGGTCAGCGACGTCTTGCCATGGTCGACGTGACCGATGGTGCCGATATTGCAGTGCGGCTTGTTACGTTCAAACTTTGCTTTGGCCATTTGACTCTCCGTTCAATCGTCAGTTCGAGACCGACGACAATCAGGCAAACTTCTTCTGGACTTCTGCCGACACGTTGGCCGGCGCTT
Source organism: Bradyrhizobium sp. MI1.3 (assembly GCF_055811695.1). Taxonomy (NCBI): domain Bacteria; kingdom Pseudomonadati; phylum Pseudomonadota; class Alphaproteobacteria; order Hyphomicrobiales; family Nitrobacteraceae; genus Bradyrhizobium; species Bradyrhizobium sp. MI1.3. The sequence continues at coordinate 73,154 of NZ_JBVVPQ010000019.1, forward strand.
CTGCGTAGTGGTCGAACTGCATGGTGAAGGTTGCGCGACCCTGGCTCATCGAGCGCAGGTTATTCACGTAACCGAACATGTTCATGAGCGGCACCATCGCGTTGATGACGTTGGCGTTGCCGCGCATGTCCTGGCCCTGGATCTGACCGCGCCGGGAATTCAGGTCGCCGATGACGGAGCCGGTGTAATCTTCCGGGGTCACCACTTCGACCTTCATGATCGGCTCGAGCAGGACGGACTTGCCCTTCTGCAAGGCTTCGCGGAATGCAGCACGCGAAGCGATTTCGAAGGCGAGCGCCGACGAGTCGACGTCGTGATACTTGCCGTCGACGAGCTGAACCTTGACGTCGACCACGGGGAAGCCCGCGACGACACCAGAGCCCATCACGCTGTTGAGGCCCTTTTCGACGCCGGGGATGTATTCCTTGGGAACCGCACCGCCGACGATCTTGGATTCGAACTCGTAACCCTTGCCGGGCTCGTTCGGCTCGACCACGATCGACACTTCCGCGAACTGACCGGTACCGCCGGTCTGCTTCTTGTGGGTGTACTTGACCTCGGCCCTCTTGGTGACGCGCTCACGGAACGCCACCTGTGGCGCGCCGATGTTGGCATCGACCTTGTAGGTGCGGCGGAGAATGTCGACCTTGATGTCGAGATGGAGCTCGCCCATTCCCTTGAGGATGGTCTGGCCGGACTCCTGGTCGGTCGACACGCGGAAGGACGGATCCTCCGCAGCGAGCTTCGCCAGCGCCACACCGAGCTTTTCCTGGTCGGCCTTGGACTTGGGCTCGATCGCGATCTCGATGACCGGCTCGGGGAATTCCATCTTTTCGAGGATCACCGCCTTGTCGGGATCGCACAGCGTGTCACCGGTGCGCGCTTCCTTCAGGCCAGCCAGCGCAACGATGTCGCCGGCATAGGCTTCCTTGATGTCTTCGCGGTTGTTCGCATGCATCAGCAACATGCGACCAATGCGCTCCTTGCGGTCGCGCGTCGAATTGATGACGCCGGTACCCGACAGCAGCGTGCCGGAATAGATGCGGCAGAAGGTGATGGTGCCGACGAACGGGTCGTCCATGATCTTGAAGGCCAACAGAGCCAGCGGCTCCTTGTCGTCCGGCAGGCGAACCACCTCGTTGCCGTCTTCATCGACGCCCTTGATGGCGGGCACGTCAACCGGCGACGGCAGATAATCCACGACCGCGTCGAGCAAAGGCTGCACGCCCTTGTTCTTGAACGCCGAGCCGCACAACACCGGGAAGAACGCGCCAGTCAGCACGGCCTTGCGGATCAAGCGCTTCAACGTCGCCTCATCGGGCTCCTTGCCGTCGAGGTAAGCGGCGAGAACTTCGTCGTCGAGCTCGACGGCGGCTTCCAGCAGCTTCTCGCGATATTCCTTGGCCTTCTCGACCATGTCCTCGGGAATATCGATGTCCACGAACTTGGCGTCGAGCTTCTCTTCTTCCCAGATCACGCCCTTCATGCGAACGAGATCGACCAGACCCTTGAAGTTGTTCTCGGAACCGATCGGAAGTTGGATCGCGATCGGCTTTGCGCCGAGACGATCGATAATGTCCTGCATGCACTTGTAGAAGTCGGCGCCGGTCTTATCCATCTTGTTGGCGAAGACGATGCGCGGAACTTTGTACTTGTCGCCCTGGCGCCAGACCGTCTCGGTCTGGGGCTCGACGCCCTGGTTCGAGTCGAGCACGCACACGGCGCCGTCGAGCACGCGCAAGCTGCGCTCGACTTCGATGGTGAAGTCGACGTGGCCGGGAGTGTCGATGATGTTGAGACGCTTGCCTTCCCAGAACGCGGTGGTCGCGGCCGACGTAATCGTAATGCCGCGCTCCTGCTCCTGCTCCATCCAGTCCATCGTCGCGGCACCTTCGTGCACTTCGCCGATTTTGTGGCTCTTGCCGGTATAATAGAGGATGCGCTCGGTGGTCGTGGTCTTGCCGGCATCGATATGCGCCATGATACCGAAGTTACGGTAGTTCTCTATGGCATGAACGCGGGGCATGGAGTGTTCCTTAGATTCCGTGTGTCGCCGTTACCAGCGATAGTGCGAGAAGGCGCGGTTGGCTTCCGCCATCCGGTGCACGTCTTCGCGCTTCTTGACGGCGTTACCCCGGTTGTTCGACGCGTCCAGGAGCTCCGCAGAGAGCCGCTCGGTCATCGTCTTCTCGTTGCGGTCACGCGCAGCCGAGATCAACCAGCGAATGCCCAGCGCCTGACGGCGCACCGAGCGAACTTCGACCGGAACCTGATAGGTCGCGCCGCCGACGCGGCGGGAGCGCACTTCGATCGTCGGCATGACGTTCTCGAGTGCCTGCTCGAACACGCCGAGCGGGTTCTGCTTGGTCTTGCTTTCGATGAGGCCGAACGCGCCGTAGACGATGCCTTCGGCGACCGACTTCTTTCCGGCGTACATCACCGAATTCATGAACTTCGTGACGATGATATTCCCGAACTTCGGATCGGGAAGGACTTCGCGCTTTTCGGCAGAATGGCGACGAGACATGGACCTGGTTCCCGCTTACTTCGGACGCTTGGCGCCGTACTTCGAACGGCGCTGCTTACGGTTCTTGACGCCCTGGGTATCCAGGACGCCGCGGAGGATGTGGTAGCGCACGCCGGGCAAGTCCTTGACGCGACCGCCGCGGATCATGACCACCGAGTGCTCCTGGAGGTTATGGCCCTCACCGGGGATGTAGCCGATCACCTCGAAGCCGTTGGTCAGGCGCACCTTGGCAACCTTACGAAGCGCCGAGTTCGGCTTCTTCGGGGTCGTGGTGTAAACGCGCGTGCAAACACCGCGCTTCTGCGGCGACTGCTGCAGCGCCGGCACCTTCTTGCGCGACTTCTGCACTTCCCGCGGTTGAGCGATCAGCTGGTTGATCGTCGGCATCCTGGCATTACCCTTTGTGTTCTGCCGCGGCCCGTCACCGGGTCCGCAAATTCTTTCGAGCTACCCGCCCGACGAGGCCACCTTGCGCGGAACAATCCGCACAAAGCGAAATCGCGCCAACCACCCATTAACGGGCGGAAAGCGCTTCGACGCCACAGAGGACCGCAGTAGTTGAACCGGTCAGCTTGAAGCTGCGGTCCGCGCACCGAGGTCATGCATCCGAATTCGATCTCGAGAGAACATGCTCACGAGACCTAAAATCGCACTGGCATTGCCTAGCTATGATCGACAGCGTTTGAGCGGCATTCGTCGAGGTTGGTGCCTGTCTTGGCGATCCCAGGGGATCAAACAGGTGGCCCGTTCCGACGTTGGCGATGCTCACCGCCTGTCGTTAAGTGAGGGGGTTCTATAAGTGGGAGTCGGTCAAGTCAAGGCGAAACGTCAGTCAGAAGCGCTTCCCGCGCCTGCCGAAATCGCTTCCTGGGCCGCTCGCTGCGCCTTCGCGACATGGAAATGAAGAGCGCGTTCCGCCACCTCGAATCCAATTTATACCCGGGTTAAATATACTTTTATGACCTTTGGCTAAGGCTTTCTTTCCTGTTGGGGCGCCAATGTACCGCCTTGGGCAGGGATTGGCACCATGCGGTACACCGACATTGCCATTATCGGCGGGGGATTGTCCGGCTCGACCGCCGCCGCGATGCTCGGCCGTAGCGGCATTTCGACCATCCTGATCGATCCGCATGAGAGCTATTCTGCGGACTTTCGAGTCGAAAAACTGAGCGGCCACGTGCAGGTCGGGCGATTCCTGCAGACGGGAATCGCCGAATCGGTGCTGCGCCGCGCGACCTTTGTTGGTGAGAACTGGATCGCGCGCTTCGGCCGTCTTCTCGACAAGGCGCCAAGCCGGCAGTTCAACATCCTCTACGATTCCCTCGTCAACGCTGTCCGCGACGAAATTCCTGCCGGCGTCGAGCGCGTCTGCGCCAAGGCCGTCTCGGTCGAGACAAGTACGGAGCGGCAGAAGGTCACTCTCTCCAACGACGAGATGGTCTCCGCCCGGCTTGTCGTGCTCGCCAACGGCCTCAATGTCGGCCTGCGCCACCAGCTGGGAATTGCCCGAACAGTCGTCAGTGCCTGCCATTCGATTTCGATCGGGTTCGACGTGGTGCCCGCGGGACGGGACTCGTTCGACTTCCCGGCGCTGACCTATTTCTCGGAACGGCCGAGCGACCGCATCCCCTATCTCACGCTTTTTCCGATCGGGACGCGGATGCGCGCCAATCTGTTCGTCTACCGCAGCTTCGACGATCCCTGGCTGCTTGAGCTGCGCCGCGCGCCCGCCGAGACGTTGAACGCCGCGCTGCCACGGCTCAAGCGCATCACCGGACGATTCGACATTCCCGGTGAGCTGAAAATCCGCCCGGTCGATCTCTATGTGAACGATGCCAGCGGCCAACCCGGCCTCGTGCTGGTGGGCGATGCCTTCTCGACCTCCTGCCCTGCCGCCGGCACCGGCTGCGACAAGGTCTTCACCGACGTCGAGCGGCTCTGCAACCTCTACATCCCCCAGTGGCTGGCCTCCGACGGGATGGATGCAAGCAAGATCGCCACCTTCTACGCAGATCCGGTCAAGCGGGCGTGCGACGATTGGTCGGAGGCGAAGGCGTTCGACTTCCGCTCGGTCTCGATTGCGACGAGCCCCTATTGGACGGCGCAGCGCTGGGCACGCTTCATTGCCTGGTCGGTTCAGGGGCTATTGCGGCCGCTTGGAGGAGCCTTCGATCTGGAGCCGAACTTTCTCGGTCATTCCTCCTCATCGTCCTCGTCGAGGTCGTCTTCATCCTCGTCGTCATCGTCGCTGTCCTCGTCGATGTGAGCCGGCGCGCCATGAGGCTGGTGGATCTGGTCGTTCCACAGCTTGCGATAGGTGCCGTTCTTGGCGAGCAGCTCGGCATGCGAGCCGCGCTCGATCGCCCTGCCCCCTGAAATCACGATGATCTCGTCCATCTCGACCACCGAGGTCAGGCGGTGGGTCGACCAGATCATGGTGCGGCCCTTGGCAACCTTCAGCAGCGTGCGGTTGATTGCGGCTTCCGTGGTCTGGTCGAGCGCCGAAGTGGCTTCGTCCAGCAGCAGCACGGAGGGATTACGGATGACCGCGCGCGCGATCGCAATGCGCTGGCGCTGGCCGCCCGACAAGGTATCGCCGCGCTCGCCCACCGGCGTGTCGTATCGCTGCGGCAGGCTCATGATGTAGCGGTGGATCTCGGCCTTCTTGGCCGCCTCCTCCACCTCCTCGTCGGTCGCGCCCTCCTTGCCGAGCCGTATGTTCTCCCGGATCGACATGTTGAACAGCATGTTCTCCTGGAACACCACCGCCATGCTCCGGCGCAGCGAATCCAGCGTCACCTTGCGGACGTCGACGCCGTCGATGGTGACCCGCCCCTCGTCCGGCACATAGAGCCGCAGGATCAGATTCAGCAGCGTGCTCTTGCCGGAGCCCGAGGGACCGACGATGGCAATGCGCTTGCCGACATTGAGCTTGAGGCTGAGATTGTCCAGCACCGGCGTCTGGCTGCCTTCGTACTGGAAGGTCACGTGGTCGAAGGTGATGTCGTTGGTGATGCGCGGCAGATCGGGCGCGCCGGCACGATCGGCGCTGCGCGTGGGCTCGTCGAGCAGCTCCTGCATGTGACGAATCGCGGCTGCCGAGGAGATCGACACGGGGATGAAATGCATCACATGGGCGATGTTGTAGGACACCTCCCAGAACGCGCTCTCGAAGGTGACGAAGGTGCCGATGGTGATCTGACCCTTCGTCGCCAGATATGCGCCGATCGCGAGCACGACGAGATGCAAGAGCAGCACCGAGATGGTGACCGTCCGCTCTACCATGGTCGACAGGAACGCCGCCGAGGCCATCCTGTTTCGCGTCTCGTCGTTGCGAAAGGTGAAGAAGCCGAACATCCGGCGTTGCAGGCTGAACGCCTTGATCACGGCCTGCGCCGCCACGTTCTCCTGCACCATGCCAAGCAGCGCGGACTCATTGAGCTTCTGCTCGTAGTTCGCCTGAACGGCCTTCGGCGTCAGCATGCGGGGACCGATCAGCGTGATCGGAAACACCAGCAGCGCAACCGCCGCGAGCTGCCAGTTCAGGAACACCATCAGGATGATGCCCGCGATCAACTCCAGGAACGGCAATGCCGCGCTGTTGGCGAAGGTCTTGACCGAGCCCTCGAAGGCCGCGAGGTCAACGGAGAAGCGCGACAGGATCTCGCCGCGCTTGGTGCGGCCGAAATAGGCCGCCGGCAGGTCCTGGACGTGCTCGAACAGCCGTTTGCGGACGTCGGAGATGATGCACGCCGCGAGCCGCGCATCCCAGCGCTCGTACCAGACCGCGACGATCGAGGTGAAGATGCCCGCGACCGCGAGCACGCCGAGGATCTTGTACAGCGCCTGGAAATCCTCCTCGCCGAGCGCGTCGTCGATCAGGTACTTCAGGCTGAGCGGCATGATGACGTTGAATAGCGTCTCGACGAAGACGCCAAACGCCACGAAGGACAGCATCTGCTTGTAATTGACCAGGAAGGGTTTGACGAAGCCCAGGATGGTCGCGAGCGCGCCGGCGGCCTCGCGCGCGGTAAAGACGACGAGGTCCTCGTCCTCATCGTCGTCATCGAGCTCCAGCCCGTCATCCTCCTCGTCTTCATCGTCCTCGTCGTCTTCGAGGTCCGGCTTGACGGTAGGGACAAGCTTGTCGTCGAGCTCGGCCGCCTCTTCCGTGGCGAGCTTCTGTTTGTCGGGCGGGAGGGGCTTGGACGCCATGAAACCAACCGATGCTGACGGCCGGCATGACCGCAGAGAAAGAAGGAAATAGCGGAAACCGCTATTGCATCGATTCTATGCGATCAGGATGAATTCGGCAAAACAATTGGCGAAGGCGTCCGCTTCAGGCGGCTAGTCGTCTTCCTCGTCCTCGACCTTGTCGAAAAAGGAATAGCGCAACGAATCGGCGTCGGCGTACCACTGGCCCGGGCCCTTGTTGGCGGCGAGCGTCGTCTCCCAGAGCGCGTCGGTGCAGTCCTTGCGGTGCATCGACAACTCGAAGCCGTTGCCGAAGAACAGTTCGGACCATTCCCACCAGGTGCCGAGCTTCTTGACGCCGCGCAGAAGGTCGTAGCGGTCGATCAGTGCCGGCGCCATGTCCGAGGTGATCGAGCCGAACACGAGCCCGGTCTTGACCACACGGTTCAGCTCCCTGATCGCACGGACCACCTGCTTCGGGGAAACATGGCAGAGGCTGGTCTCGAACACGAAGTCGAACGCACCGTCTTTGAACGGCATGGCGGTGATCGAACCGAGCTTGTTGTACTTCTTCAGCGCCTTCGGCGTTCTGGCGTGAATGGTGCGGTTGTTCTCGATGCCGAAGGCATCGATACCGCGGTCGCGCAGCGCGCCGACAACCTCGCCGCTGGCCGAGCCCGCGATCAATAGCTTCGTGCCTTTGGTTTTGCCCCAGACGATGCCGATCAGTTTTGTGAGATAGTCGGGATCGGTGAAGTGTTGCCACACTTCGCTGTAAGGACCCTGGCCGCGATAATTGTCAAAATAATCGCGATCGATCTTGTCCGAGAGCGGCTTGTCGTCCTGCGAACGCTCGCGGCGCAGGCGCATCATCTCGGTCAAGATGATGTCGGTCGCCGCGTCCGAGGAATCGAGCAGGCCGTTCAGCGTCGAGTCGAACAGATAGTCGCCGACCACCACGATTCCGGGATGTTCCTTCGGCTCGGGGCGGTGATTGGTCATGACGTCGCGCACGGGCAAGCCGCCCGGAATCGCATTCACCGACGACAACCAGCGGTGGATCTTGCCTTCCATGAAATGCGCGCGTGCATCGCCGAGCAATGCCGGCAGCGATTTCAGCGCGGCATCGATCAGCTCCTGGTCGGAGAGATTCGCGAACGCCAGCGCGTCGGAGCCCGGAATCAGCCAGTTCAGCACGCCGTGCTTGCCCACATCATGGCGCGCGCCCTCGTTATAGACGCAGCAACCGCCAAAGGCCTCCGACATGAACCAGGCGCCGGCGATCTTGTCGCCCCAGAACGGCTTGTCGAACAGAATCGAGACCCGCAAATAGTGCGCAGGACGGTCGAAGTACGAGACGTGCTTGACCATCGACTTGCGGAGCTGTTCGCCCTCCCAGCCGACGGTTCCGAGCCAGGAATGCGGCAGACAGACCAGCACAAGGTCGAAGTCGCGCGTCTCTGGCCCCTTGCCGTTCATCATCTTGAGTTGATAGCGACCGGTCGGCGCCTTGCCGACCGTGAGGATTCGGTGATTGAGCTGGATGTCGGCATTGACCTCCGACTGGAGGCACTCGATGAGCTGCTCGTTACCGTTCTGGATGGAATAGAGGCCGATATAGCCGTCGACATCCATCAGGTAGTTCTTGAGCGCGTTGAGCCCGTTGGTGTTGTGGCTCTCGGTCGCGAGGTCCGAGCGCGCCATCACCTTGAAGAATCGCTTTGCGGTCTCGTCCTCGACCTCCTCGTCGAGCACCTGTTCGGCGGTCTTGTAGGCCCAGGGATTCTCGTTGTCGTGCGCGCCGACGCCCTCGTAATACTCGATCGGCGTCATCGCCTCGGCGCAGCGCTTACGGAACGCCTCGATCGCAGCCGCGGTCTTGGCACCATATTTGCGGCGCATGCCCGCGACGTCGTTGAGGAGTTCGCCGCCGAACTGGACCTGCTCGGCATCCATCGGAATGGTCTGCAGGCCGAAATGCTGGATCAACTCGCGCAACGGATCCGGCCCGGTCATCGAGTAGTCGTAGATCTCGGCAACGCCGGCCTCGTACATCGCGGGCGCGGAATCGAATTTGCGCGTGACGATCTTGCCGCCGAGCCGGTCGGATGCCTCGTAGATGGTGACGCGGCAGAGGTCGCCGAGCTTGCGCTTCAGATACCAAGCGCTCATCAGCCCGCCGGGGCCGCCGCCTACGATTGCGAGATCAAGCATGAGAATTCCGTGGTCTCCGGCCCGCCCCCTTCACGGGACCACCGGTCTAAGCTCTCCTAGCAGAAGCGCTTTTGCGCCTGAAGGAAAGATGAACAAAGGTTGATCCTGCACCGCAACAGGGAAACAAAGCAGCAAAAAGGCCGGCTTGCGCCGGCCTTTTCAGTGTCCTCGGTATTCCTACGGATGAATGATCATTCCGCAGGTGGCAGCGCCATCGGCTCCACTTCCGGCGCCGGCGGCACGACGGCCGCCTGCTTCTCGCGCTCGTCGAGGATCATCTTGTCGCGCTTCACCGCGACTTCGCGGATCTTCGCCATGGAGGCGCCGGTGCCTGCCGGAATCAGCCGACCGACAATGACGTTCTCCTTGAGGCCTTCGAGCGGATCGACCTTGCCGTTGACCGCCGCTTCCGTGAGGACGCGGGTGGTCTCCTGGAACGAGGCCGCCGAGAAGAAGGAGCGGGTCTGAAGGCTCGCCTTGGTGATGCCGAGCAGAACCGGCGTTCCCGTGGCGATCTTCTTGCCCTCTTCCTTGGCCTTCGCGTTGATCTGGTCGAACTCGATCTTGTCGATCTGCTCGCCCGAGATCATGTCCGTGTCGCCCTGGTCGGTGACTTCCACCTTCTGGAGCATCTGCCGGACGATCACCTCGATGTGCTTGTCGTTGATGAGCACGCCCTGGAGCCGGTAGACCTCCTGGATCTCGTTGACCAGATAGGCCGCGAGTTCCTCGATGCCCTTGACCGCCAGAATGTCGTGCGGCGCCGGGTTGCCTTCCACGATGAAGTCGCCCTTTTCGACGACGTCGCCGTCCTGAAGGTGGATGTGCTTGCCCTTCGGGATCAGGTACTCGCGCGCCTCGTCGGTCTTGTCCATCGGCTCGATCGAGATGCGACGCTTGTTCTTGTAGTCGCGCCCAAACCGGATGGTGCCCGCGATTTCGGCGATGATCGCCGCATCCTTCGGACGCCGAGCCTCGAACAGTTCCGCCACCCGCGGCAGACCGCCGGTGATGTCGCGCGTCTTGGCGCTTTCGGTCGAGACACGGGCGAGAATGTCGCCCGCCTGGACCTTGGCTCCGACATCGACCGACAGAATGCCGTCGACCGACAGCATGTAGCGAGCATCGCCGCCACGGGCGAGCTTGAGCACCTTGCCGTCCTTGCCCTTGATCACGATGGCGGGACGCAGGTCCCCGCCGCCGCGCATCGAGCGCCAGTCGATGACCACGCGCTTGGCAATACCGGTGGCCTCGTCGAGCGTTTCCGAGATCGACTGTCCCTCGACCAGATCCTCGAAGCCGATGGTGCCTTCGACCTCGGTGAGGAGCGGACGGGTGTAGGGATCCCATTCGACGATACGCTGGCCGCGCTTGACCATGTCGCCCTCGTCGACGTGCAGGCGCGAACCGTACTGAATACGGTGCGTCGCACGCTCGGTGCCGTCGGCATCGACGATCGCGATCACCATGTTGCGAACCATCGCAACCAGGTGGCCGTCGCTGTTGCGGGCGATGGCCTTATTCCTGATCACGATCTTGCCGTCGAAGTTGGATTCGACGAAAGATTGCTCGTTCAGCTGCGCCGCACCGCCGATGTGGAAGGTACGCATGGTGAGCTGGGTGCCCGGCTCGCCGATCGACTGGGCCGCGATGACCCCGACCGCTTCGCCGTGGTTGACCGGCGTGCCGCGAGCGAGATCGCGGCCGTAGCACTTGCCGCAGATGCCGTTGACGAGCTCGCAGGTCAGCGCCGAGCGGATCTTCACCTCCTGGACGCCGCCCTGATGAATGGCATCCAGATGGCTCTCTTCCATCAGCGTACCGCGCTTGAAGATCACCTTGCCCGTGCTGTCACGCACGTCTTCGCAGGCCGTGCGTCCGAGGATGCGCGAGCCGAGCGAAGCGACCACGGTGCCGGCATCGACGATGGCGCGCATCTTGATGCCGAGCTTGGTGCCGCAATCGTCCTGCGTGATGATGCAATCCTGCGCGACGTCGACGAGACGACGGGTCAGGTAGCCGGAGTTCGCAGTCTTCAACGCGGTGTCCGCGAGGCCCTTGCGGGCGCCGTGGGTCGAGTTGAAGTACTCGAGCACCGAGAGGCCTTCCTTGAAGTTCGAGATGATCGGCGTCTCGATGATCTCGCCAGACGGCTTGGCCATCAGGCCGCGCATGCCGGCGAGCTGGCGCATCTGGGCCGGCGAACCGCGGGCACCGGAGTGAGCCATCATGTAGATCGAGTTGATGTCGGCATCCGCCCCGCTCGCCGTCTTCTTGGTCGAGGAAATCTCCTTCATCATCGCCTTGGCGATTTCTTCCGTGGCCTTCGACCAGGCGTCGACGACCTTGTTGTACTTCTCGCCATGGGTGATCAGACCGTCGTTGTACTGCTGCTCGAAATCCTTCGCCAGCGTACGTGTGGTGTCGACGATCTTCCACTTGGAGTGCGGCACGACCATGTCGTCCTTGCCGAACGAGATGCCGGCCTTGAACGCGTTGTAGAAGCCGAGCGCCATGATGCGGTCGCAGAAGATCACCGTCTCCTTCTGACCGCAGTGGCGGTAGACCTGGTCGATGACGCCGGAGATCTCGCGCTTGGTCATCAGCTTGTTGATGATCTCGTACGGAACGCGCGGGTTCTTCGGCAGCAAATTGCCCAGCATGACGCGGCCAGCGGTGGTCTCGATCCAGCGCTTGGAGATCTTGCCGGTCTCGTCGATACCTTCCCACCGGTACTTGATCTTGGTGTGGAGGTGGATGACCTTCGCGTGCAGCGCGTGCTCGAGCTCCGCCATCTCGCCGAAGATCTTGCCCTCGCCGGGCAGGCCTTCGCGCATGATGGAGACGTAGTAGAGACCGAGCACGATGTCCTGCGACGGCACGATGATCGGCTGGCCGTTCGCCGGATGCAGGATGTTGTTGGTCGACATCATCAGGACGCGCGCTTCCAGCTGCGCTTCGAGCGACAGCGGGACGTGCACGGCCATCTGGTCGCCGTCGAAGTCGGCGTTGAACGCGGCGCAGACCAGCGGGTGGAGCTGGATCGCCTTGCCCTCGATCAGCACGGGCTCGAACGCCTGGATGCCGAGGCGATGCAGCGTCGGTGCGCGGTTGAGCAGCACGGGATGCTCGCGGATGACCTCGTCCAGGATGTCCCAGACCTCGGGCCGCTCCTTCTCGACCAGCTTCTTGGCCTGCTTCACGGTGGTGGACAGGCCCTTGGCGTCAAGCCGCGAGTAGATGAACGGCTTGAACAGCTCGAGCGCCATCTTCTTCGGCAGGCCGCACTGATGCAGGCGCAGCTCGGGACCGACCACGATCACCGAACGGCCCGAATAGTCGACGCGCTTGCCGAGCAGGTTCTGACGGAACCGGCCCTGCTTGCCCTTGAGCATGTCGGCGAGCGACTTCAGCGGACGCTTGTTGGCGCCGGTGATGACGCGGCCGCGGCGGCCGTTGTCGAACAGCGCGTCGACGGCCTCCTGAAGCATGCGCTTCTCGTTGCGGATGATGATGTCCGGCGCGCGCAGCTCCATCAGCCGCTTCAAGCGGTTGTTGCGGTTGATGACGCGGCGGTACAGGTCGTTGAGGTCCGAGGTCGCGAAGCGGCCGCCGTCCAGCGGCACCAGCGGACGCAGGTCCGGCGGAATCACCGGGACCACGGTCATGATCATCCATTCCGGCTTGTTGCCGGAGTGGCGGAACGCTTCCACGATCTTCAGGCGCTTGGCGAGCTTCTTGTGCTTGATGTCGGAGTCGGTCTCCTGCATCTCTGCGCGCAAGGTCAGCTCGAGCTTCTCGAGATCCATGCCCTTGAGCAGCTCGCGGATCGCTTCCGCGCCGATCATGGCGGTGAAGGAATCCTGGCCGTATTCGTCCTGCGCCTTCAGATACTCGTCTTCCGACAAGAGCTGACGGTCCTTCAGCGCGGTGAGGCCCGGCTCGAGCACGACGTAATATTCGAAATAGAGGATCCGCTCGAGATCCTTCAACGTCATGTCGAGCAGGAGGCCGATGCGCGAGGGCAGCGACTTCAGGAACCAGATGTGGGCGACGGGGGCTGCGAGCTCGATATGGCCCATGCGCTCGCGCCGGACGCGCGACAGCGTGACCTCGACCGAGCACTTCTCGCAGATGATGCCCTTGTACTTCATGCGCTTGTACTTGCCGCACAAGCACTCGTAATCCTTGATCGGCCCGAAGATGCGGGCGCAGAACAGGCCGTCGCGCTCGGGCTTGAAGGTACGGTAGTTGATGGTTTCCGGCTTCTTGATCTCGCCGTACGACCAGGACAGAATCTTCTCGGGGCTCGCGATCGAGATCCGGATCTGGTCGAAGACCTGAGCCGGCGTCGTCGGATTAAAGAGATTCATAATTTCTTGGTTCATCGTCTTCTCCTCGCGTGCCGGTCGCCTCCGGCAGCAAATTCGAAAATCACTATGCGGGGCGCCCTGCCCTCGCGACTCCAGGACTGGGCACCGATGCCCGGCCGTTCAGGCCGGGCATGAGGGTCGTCTTACTCGGCCGCTTCCGCCGTCCCCGGTCCGACCTTGGAATTGTGCAGGTCGACGTTGAGGCCGAGCGAGCGCATTTCCTTGACCAGCACGTTGAACGATTCCGGAATACCGGCCTCGAAGGTGTCGTCGCCACGCACGATCGCCTCGTACACCTTGGTACGGCCGGCGACGTCGTCCGACTTCACGGTCAGCATCTCCTGGAGCGTGTACGCCGCGCCGTAAGCCTCGAGCGCCCACACTTCCATTTCGCCGAAGCGCTGGCCGCCGAACTGCGCCTTGCCGCCCAGCGGCTGCTGGGTAACGAGCGAGTACGGACCGATCGAACGCGCGTGGATCTTGTCGTCGACGAGATGGTGCAGCTTGAGCATGTAGATGTAGCCCACCGTCACCTTGCGGTCGAAGGCATCGCCGGTGCGGCCGTCATAGACGGTCGACTGGCCCGAAGCGTCGAGACCGGCAAGCTTCAGCATCTCCTCGATGTCGGCTTCCTTGGCGCCGTCGAACACCGGCGTCGCGATCGGAACGCCGCGGCTCAGATTGTGGCCGAGCTCGATCAACTCGTTGTCGTTGAGCGACTTGATCGTCTCGTCCTCGCCGTAGACCTTCTTCAAGGTTTCCTTCAGCGGCCTGATGTCCTGCTTCGACAAATAGGCATCGACCGTCTGGCCGATACGCTTGCCGAGGCCGGCACATGCCCAGCCGAGATGGGTCTCGAGGATCTGTCCGACGTTCATGCGCGAGGGCACGCCGAGCGGATTGAGCACGATGTCGGCATGCGTACCGTCTTCGAGGAACGGCATGTCCTCGATCGGCACGATCTTCGACACCACGCCCTTGTTGCCGTGGCGGCCGGCCATCTTGTCGCCGGGCTGGATCTTGCGCTTCACCGCGACGAAGACCTTGACCATCTTCATCACACCGGGCGGCAATTCGTCACCGCGCTGAAGCTTTTCGACCTTGTCGAGGAAGCGCTGTTCAAGCCCCTTCTTCGACTCGTCGTACTGCTTCCGCATGGCCTCGATCTCGGCCATCAGCTTGTCGTTCGGCGAAGCGAACAGCCACCACTGCGACTTCGGGTACTCCTCGAGCACCGCACGGGTGATCTTGGTGTCCTTCTTGAAGCCCTTCGGACCGGCGATGCCCTGCCGTCCTTCGAGCAGCTCAGCAAGGCGGTTGTAGACGTTGCGGTCCAGGATCGCCTGCTCGTCGTCGCGGTCCTTGGCCAGACGCTCGATCTCTTCCCGCTCGATCGCCAGCGCACGCTCGTCCTTGTCGACGCCGTGCCGGTTGAACACGCGCACTTCGACGATGGTGCCCTGCACGCCCGGAGGAACGCGCAGCGAGGTGTCGCGGACGTCGGAAGCCTTTTCGCCGAAGATGGCGCGCAGGAGCTTTTCCTCCGGCGTCATCGGGCTTTCGCCCTTCGGCGTGATCTTGCCGACCAGGATGTCGCCGGCGCGCACTTCCGCGCCGATGTACACGATGCCGGCTTCGTCGAGGTTCTTCAGCGCTTCTTCCGAGACGTTCGGAATGTCGCGGGTGATTTCCTCGGGTCCGAGCTTGGTGTCGCGGGCCATCACCTCGAATTCTTCGATATGAATTGAGGTAAACACGTCTTCCTTCACGATCCGCTCGGAGAGCAGGATCGAGTCTTCGAAGTTGTAGCCGTTCCACGGCATGAACGCGACGAGCACGTTCCGGCCGAGCGCGAGCTCGCCGAGATCGGTCGACGGACCGTCGGCGATGATGTCGCCCTTCTTGACGATGTCGCCGACCTTCACCAGCGGACGCTGGTTGATGCAGGTCGACTGGTTGGAGCGCTGGTACTTCATCAGCCGGTAGATATCGACGCCCGACTTGGTCGGATCGAGATCTTCGGTGGCGCGGATGACGACGCGGGTCGCGTCGATCTGGTCGATCACGCCCGAACGGCGCGCCGCGATCGCAGCACCCGAGTCACGCGCAACCACGCCTTCCATGCCGGTGCCGACGAACGGCGCCTCGGCGCGAACCAGCGGCACCGCCTGGCGCTGCATGTTCGAGCCCATCAGCGCGCGGTTGGCGTCGTCGTTCTCGAGGAACGGGATCAGCGCGGCTGCGACCGAAACGAGCTGCTTCGGCGACACGTCCATGTAGTCGACCTTGTCCGGGGTCACCGGCAAGACTTCGCCGGCGTGACGGCAGACCACGAGGTCTTCGGTGAAGCGGCCCTTCGGATCGAGCGGCACGTTGGCCTGCGCGACCGTGTAGCGGCCCTCTTCCATTGCCGAGAGGTACACGACCTCGTCGGTGACGCGGCCGTCCTTGACCTTGCGATACGGGGTCTCAACGAAGCCGTACTTGTTCACGCGCGCGAAGGTCGCGAGCGAGTTGATCAGGCCGATGTTCGGACCTTCCGGCGTCTCGATCGGGCAGATGCGGCCGTAATGCGTCGGATGCACGTCGCGCACCTCGAAGCCGGCGCGCTCGCGGGTCAGACCGCCCGGTCCAAGCGCCGACAGGCGGCGCTTGTGGGTGATCTCCGACAGCGGGTTGGTCTGGTCCATGAACTGCGAGAGCTGCGAAGAGCCGAAGAACTCGCGCACGGCGGCGGCCGCCGGCTTCGCGTTGATCAGGTCCTGCGGCATGACCGTGTCGATGTCGACCGAAGACATGCGCTCCTTGATCGCGCGCTCCATGCGGAGCAAGCCGATGCGGTACTGGTTCTCCATGAGCTCGCCGACCGAGCGCACACGGCGGTTGCCGAGATGGTCGATGTCGTCGATCTCGCCCTTGCCGTCGCGCAAATCCACCAGCGTCTTGATGACGGAGAGGATGTCTTCCTTGCGCAGCGTGCGCTGGGTGTCGGGCGCATCGAGGTCGAGGCGCATGTTCATCTTGACGCGGCCGACCGCCGAGAGGTCGTAGCGCTCGGCGTCGAAGAACAGCGACTGGAACATCGCCTGCGCCGAATCCAGCGTCGGCGGCTCGCCGGGACGCATGACGCGGTAGATGTCGAACAGCGCGTCCTCACGCGTCATGTTCTTGTCGGCCGAGAGCGTGTTGCGGATATAGGCGCCGACATTGACGTGGTCGATGTCAAGCAGCGGCAACTCCTTGTAACCCTGCTCGTTGAGAGCCTTCATCGACTTGTCGGTGATCTCTTCACCGGCTTCCGCGTGGATCTCGCCGGTCTTGGGATTGACGAGGTCCTCGGCGATGTAGTTGCCGACGAGCTCCGCATCCGACAGGCGCAGCGCCTTCAGACCCTTCTCCTGCATCTGACGCGCACCGCGCACGGTGAGCTTCTTGCCGGCTTCGAGCACGACCTTGCCGGTATCGGCGTCGATCAGGTCGTTGATGGTCGAGTAGCCGCGGAAACGATTGGCGTCGAACGGAACGCGCCAGCCTTCCTTGATCCGCTTGTACTGGATCTTCTTGTAGAAGGTGCTGAGGATCGCCTCGCCGTCGAGACCGAGCGCGAACATCAGCGACGTCACCGGAAGCTTGCGGCGACGGTCGATACGCGCATAGACGATGTCCTTGGCGTCGAACTCGATGTCGAGCCAGGAGCCGCGATACGGGATCACGCGGGCGGCGAACAGCAGCTTGCCCGACGAATGGGTCTTGCCCTTGTCGTGGTCGAAGAACACGCCCGGCGAACGGTGCATCTGCGAGACGATGACGCGCTCGGTGCCGTTGACGATGAAGGTGCCGTTCATCGTCATGAGCGGGATATCGCCCATGTAGACGTCCTGCTCCTTGATGTCCTTGACCGACTTCGCGCCGGTTTCCTCGTCGATATCGAACACGATGAGGCGCAGCGTCACCTTGAGGGGAGCCGCGAAGGTCATGCCGCGCTGGCGGCACTCGTCGACGTCGTATTTCGGCGGCTCGAACTCGTAGCGGACGAATTCCAGCATCGAGGTGCCCGAGAAGTCGGAGATCGGGAACACCGAGCGGAACACCGCCTGCAAGCCCTCGTCCGACCGTCCGCCCTGGGGCTCGTCGACCATCAGGAACTGGTCATAGGACGCCTTCTGAACCTCGATGAGGTTCGGCATCTCGGCCACTTCCTTGATGTGTCCGAAGAACTTGCGAACGCGTTTGCGACCGGTGAATGTCTGCTGCGCCATCGTGGCCTCTCATTTTCGTCGCCCGATTTGGGCGCGCCCTCCGGAACGCGGCGACCGCCGCTCCCCGGGTTGAATTTTTCGAACCCGTCTTGGGGGCCGGAGACTCAGTTTCAGGCAGGAATGTCCTGAATCTGTTCTTCAGACCTTCAAAACGCAAAACGACGCGCGGGGCGCAGGAGCGCGCCCGCCCGTCACAACCATCCTCTTCACGGACTGCAAAAGCCCGAAATAGCTTGCTCTCCCAACGGCTTACAGGGAATGCGGCATCCCTGCCCACCGCGCTTTCGTGCTGCCGACCCGATATGGGGCGACATTAGTGCAGATTCGAGGGACAAACCCTCAAATCCCCACACTTTTTCGTGTTCGGCCTGCGTCGGGTCGTTCCGTCGCACGCCTTTTGCATCCAGCCCACCCTTTCGGGGAGTGGACCGAGACCCCGGTTGCGATGATGCGCACCGGGATCTCGTGCCAGTAAGCGTTGCTTACTTGAGCTCGACCTTCGCGCCAGCCTTCTCGAGCTGGGCCTTGAGCTTCTCGGCTTCGTCCTTGTTCACGCCTTCCTTGACAGGCTTCGGCGCGCCCTCGACGAGGTCCTTTGCTTCCTTCAGGCCCAGGCCGGTGATGGCGCGGACTTCCTTGATGACCTCGATCTTCTTGTCGCCGGCGGCGGCAAGAACGACCGTGAACTCGGTCTTCTCTTCGGCCGGAGCGGCGGCAGCGCCACCACCAGCCGGGCCGGCCACGGCGACAGCCGCGGCAGCCGAAACGCCCCACTTCTCTTCGAGGAGCTTCGCGAGTTCGGCAGCTTCGAGCACGGTGAGGCTCGAGAGGTCGTCAACGATCTTCTGCAGGTCAGCCATTGTTCAGTTTCCTTGAATGTAAGTCTGGTTCGGGTTTGAGTTTTGCGAAGGGCGTCAGGCCGCTTCGCCCTTTGAGGCATAAGCCTGGATGACGCGCGCGAGCTTGCCCGCGGGCGCGTTGGCGAGCTGAGCGATCTTGGTCGCCGGGGCCAAAAGCAGGCCGACGATCTTGGCGCGCAGTTCGTCAAGCGACGGCAGCGAGGCAAGTGCCTTCACGCCGTCGACATTCAGGACGGTCTTTCCCATCGAGCCGCCAATGATGACGAACTTTTCGTTCGCCTTGGCGAATTCGACGGCGACCTTTGGCGCCGCTACCGGATCGTCCGAGGTGGCGATCACGGTCGGCCCCTTCAGCATGGGGCCGATGGCAACGACGTCAGTGCCTTCAAGAGCAATTTTGGCGAGACGGTTCTTCGAGACCTTCACCGAGGCGCCAGCCTGCTTCATCTGCATGCGCAGCTTCTGCATCTGGGCAACGGTCAGGCCGGAATATTGGGCAACGACCGCGACGCTCGTGGTCTTGAAGACCCCATTGAGCTGTTCGACCGCTTCCTTTTTTGCCGCTCGTTCCACAGCAAGCTCTTTCCGGTTGGCGGTCATCGCGAAAGCGGGACCGCCGGGTTGCACCCATCGTCCCGCCCAAACCTGAACCTCAGGGCCAAACCCATCGGACACGCCGGGCAAGACGACAATTCAAAGCCTGCCCTCCGGGAGCCCGTTAGGGCCCACGGCGTGTCGAGGTCCGAACCAAACCCATTCCGCAACCGACCCTAAGGTGGCCACGAAGTGAAATCCGGTCTTCACCCGTCTATGCAGGCCATGCGATTAAGCCGTTGAGAAATCGAAATTCCCCGCGAGCGCCTGCAGTCTTGGACAGGACAAGGTCAGCCGGCGAACCGCCTGACCTCTGCCCGCATCCCACACCCGACGAATTTCCCTCCTTTTCCAGCCAATCCTCACGGACGTCCTGAAAAGGAATGATCTCCATCGCTTGTTTTCGGAATGCGTGCACGAACGCGCCAGCCGAGGCCGGCACGTCCGGAAGCGGTTCTTTAACCGCTCGGGGCCTGCTTGCCAAGAGCAAAATTCACACCAGTTCCAATCCGTTGCCGCTCGCGCTTAACCATGGCCGACAAGGGCCGGCTTCCGCTCATTTGACCTCATAAGGCAGCGGCCTGCCTTCGAAAAACGCGGTCAGGTTCGCCAGCACGCAGTTCTGCATGGCTACGTGCGATTCGAGGGTGTGGCCGCCGATATGGGGGGCGAACACGACATTTGGGAGCGCCGTCAGCGCGTCCGGGGCGTGCGGTTCCTGGTCGTAGACGTCGAGACCGGCGCCGGCGATGGTCTTTTCGGTGAGCGCCACCACCAGGGCTTTCTCGTCGATCACCGAGCCGCGGGAGATGTTGACGACATAGCCGTCCGCCCCGAGGCGCTTGAGGATATCGGCGCTGACGGCATGCTGGGTCTCGGCCCCTGCCCGGACCGCGATCATCAGCACGCTGCACCAGTCGGCGAGCGCCTCCAGCGTCGGGAAATATTGATAGGGCAGATCGTACCTCCTGCGGCTGAAATAGCCGATTTCGCTCTCGAAGGATGCGCAGCGCGCTGCGATCTTGCGGCCGATCTCACCCATGCCGTAGACGCCGATGCGGCGGCCCGGCATCCCGGCCTGCGGGCGCATCATCGGCGAGGGCTTTGACGCGGCCCAATCGCCGCTGCGGACGTACTGGTCGGCAACCAGGATTCGCCGCGTCGTCGCGAGCATCAGGGTCATCGCGATGTCGGCGACCGAGGCCGCATTGGCGCCCGGGCTATGTCCGACCGCAATGTTGCGGGCAACAGCGGCCCTCAGGTCAACACCGTCATAGCCAGTGCCGTAGCAGACGATGGCGCCGAGCTTCGGAAACAGGTCCATCGCCTCCGCACCCAGTGGCGTGCCACCCGCGGTGAGCACCGCGCGGATGCCGCCGAGCTCGTCGGCGGAAAACACCTCGCGCGCAGGCTTGCCGCCGGTGTCGAGCAGCTCGAACCGCTCGGCGAAGCGCGCCATCATCGTCTTGGGAAAGCGCGAGTAGATCAGGACCTTGTCAGTCATTGTTCTTGTTTCCGGTGAACGCCGTCACAAACGACGAGGGGCGGAATCGGTTGCCCAATTCCGCCCCTCGCCTCATGTCGTTTCCGAACCTTAGCCGAGAATGGTGCCCGGCTCGACCTTCACGCCGGGGCCCATCGATGAGGACACCGCAACGCGCTGGATGTAGGTGCCCTTGGAACCGGCCGGCTTGGCCTTGGAGACAGCGTCAGCCAGAGCCTTGATGTTCTCGACCAGTTTTTCCTCGGTGAACGAGGCCTTGCCGACGCCAGCCTGCAGGATGCCGGCCTTCTCGACGCGGAACTCGACCGAGCCGCCCTTGGCGCCCTTCACAGCGCCGGTGACGTCCATGGTCACGGTGCCGATCTTCGGGTTCGGCATCAGGCCGCGCGGGCCGAGCACCTTACCAAGGCGGCCGACCAGCGGCATCATGTCGGGGGTTGCGATACAGCGGTCGAAATCGATCGTGCCGTTCTGCACCTTCTCGACCAGGTCCTCGGCGCCGACGACGTCGGCTCCGGCAGCCTTGGCCTCGTCAGCCTTGGCGCCGCGGGCGAACACGCCGACGCGGAGCGTACGGCCGGTGCCGTTCGGCAGGGTCACGACACCGCGGACCATCTGGTCGGCGTGACGCGGATCGACTCCGAGATTGATCGCGACCTCGATGGTCTCGTCGAACTTCGCTTTCGCGCGTTCCTTGACCATCTTGATGGCGTCCGCGAGCGGGTAAAGCTTTTCGCGATCAATACCTTCGCGGGCTTTGTTCAAACGTTTTCCGATTGCCATGAGCCCTTACCCCGCCACTTCCAGACCCATCGAGCGGGCAGAGCCCTCGACCATCTTCATGGCCGACTCGATCGAGTCGCAATTGAGATCCTTCATCTTTTTCTCGGCGATCTCGCGCACCTGCGCCTTAGTCACCGCGCCGGCCTTGTCACGGCCCGGCGCCTTCGAGCCGGACTGGATCTTGGCAGCCTGTTTGAGGAAGAAGGACATCGGCGGCGTCTTCATCTCGAACGTGAACGAACGATCGGCGTAGATCGTGATCACGACGGGAATCGGAGTATTCTTCTCTTCCTTCTGGGTCTGGGCGTTGAACGCCTTGCAGAACTCCATGATGTTGAGACCGCGCTGACCGAGCGCGGGACCGATCGGGGGCGAAGGATTCGCCGCACCGGCCGGGACCTGAAGCTTCAGGTATCCGGTCACTTTCTTTGCCATGTATCACTCCTGTTGGGCCGGCCTGGGCCGGCGGTTTCAGGTTCGTGGTCTGGGTCAGATGCGGCTGGCAACCACCCTCTCCCTCCCACGGCCTCTTGTTGCGCGAGACCGAAGTCTCGCGCCTACCCGATCAGACCTTCTCGACCTGACCGAATTCCAGTTCGACCGGCGTGGCGCGGCCGAAGATCGACACGGCGACCTTCACGCGCGAGCGCGCCTCGTCGATTTCCTCGACCACACCCGAGAACGAGGCGAACGGGCCATCGGCCACACGCACGTTCTCGCCGATTTCGAACGACACCGACGCCTTCGGCCGTTCCACGCCCTCCTGCACCTGGTGCAGGATGCGCATGGCCTCGGCTTCCGAGATCGGCATCGGCTTGTTTTCCGCGCCGAGGAAGCCGGTCACCTTCGGCGTATTCTTGATCAGATGAAACGCCTCGTCGGTCAGCTTCATCTTCACCAGCACGTAGCCCGGGAAGAACTTGCGCTCGGCGTCGATCTTGCGGCCGCGGCGCACTTCCGTGACCTTCTCGGTCGGAACCAGCACCAGCTCGAACAGCTCCTCGAGCCCGCGCTGCTTGGCCTGCTCGCGGATCGATTCGGCGACCTTCTTCTCGAAGTTCGAATAGGCGTGGACGATGTACCAGCGCTTGTCAGACAATTGAGCCGTTGCTGTTGCCATCAGTGAATGCCCAGAAGGAAGGTGATGAGGACGCGGATGATCTGGTCGGCGGCGAAGAAGAAGATCGAGGCCACGGCGACCATGACGAACACCATGATGGTGGTGATCGTGGTCTCGCGGCGGGTCGGCCAGGTGACCTTGGCGGTCTCCGAGCGCACTTCCTGCAAGAACTTGAACGGGCTGACTGCCATCGTTTGATGTCCAACGTCCGTCGACAGACGCGAATGAATTTCAGGGATCCGAACAGCCGCCGTTGGCCCAGCCCTCTGTCTCGAAGGATGAGCCGGAATCCGGGCTCGATTGTTCGGGGATTTCAAAGCCGCGCCGGAGATCCGCGTCTAACGGGCCGGCTGCGAGTGCGCGGTATCTACTGCGGATGGGGCCAAAGGTCAAGATAGGGAGGGCTGGCGCGAGCAAAACGACCTCCACAGGCGACCGACCAGAGATCAGGCCGATCAAGGGCTTATCTGCCGCCTGCAATCCGCCGTCCCAAGGGGCGCAGCCGGTTCCTGGCAGGACGAGACCACCGGGCCCGTCATCTGCCGCCCCTTTAGCGCCTCCTCAAGGTCAGTCGGCCCGGTCGATCGTCGAAATGCCCGGCAACGGCACAACGAACTTTCCGCCCTCGGCGAAATAGCCGGCATGCTTGGCCCGGATCGGGTCCACGTAGCGCCAGGCGAAGACGACGACGAACGCTGGCTTGCGCTCGTAAAGGGCGGCGGGCGGCAGGATCGGGATGTCGTATCCCGGGCCGGCCATCACGTTCGCCTTCTTGGGATCGTCGTCCACCAGGAAGTCGATCTTGTTCTCCAGGCCGAACTGCGGCAGCAGGGTCGTGGTCCCGACCGAGACGCCGTAGCCGGCCACGAGTTGACCGCGCGCATGGGCGGCATCGGCCATCGCGACCAACTCGTCGCGGATGGCGGCGATCCTCTTCGCGTAGGGCACATAGTAGCCCGGCTGGTCGACGCCGAGCCGATCTTCCTCGGCGATGAAGCGCGCGACCTCAGCGGACGGCTTCTTCGCGCCGCCGGCACGCTGCACCGTCACCCGGATCGAGCCGCCCTTGGTCTCGATGTGCTGGACGTCGATCACTTCCATGCCGAGCCGCGCGAAGAAGCGCGTCAGCGGCTTGATGTTAAAATACGACAGATGCTCGTGATAGACGGTGTCGAGAAGGTTCTTCTCAGTGACGTCGAGGCCATACTGCGTTTCGAAAACGAACAGCCCGTCCGGCGCAAGCACGTCGCGAACCCCGATCACCAGCGGGTCGAGATTGTCGACATTTGCGATCATGTTGTTGGCGATCACGACGCTGGCCGCGCCGTGGCTTTGCAGGATGCGGCGACCAATGGCATCGGTGAAGAAATCGCCGATGGTCTCGATTCCCGCTTCCGTCGCACGCCGCGCGATGTCGACGGCGGGATCGACACCCAGCACCCGCATGCCGCGCTCCCTGAAGAAACCGAGCAGCGATCCGTCGTTGCTGCCGAGCTCGACGACCAGCGAGCCCGGCGCGACGGCGAACCGGCTGACGACGTCGTTGGCATAGCCTGCGAAGTGCTCCCGCAGGCCAAGCGAGAGCGAGGTGGTATAGACGTAGTTGCGGTACTGGATCTCCGGATTGCCGACGTGGAGAATCTGCAGGTGGCCGCAGTCTGCGCACAGGTGCAGCGCCATCGGCACCGCGGCGCGAAAGACAAAATCGTCGGCGCTTGCATCCGGCACCTGGAAGTTCGGGGTGCCGATGGGCATGCCCGCCATCGGGACGACAAGCTCTTGCTTGTCCGAATGACAGAGGCGGCAGGTATGGCGCACGTAAAACAGGTTGTTCATCGTAGGACCGTAAAACGGAGACATGCGAGCGGGTGAGGCAATCTCACCCCGTGGTGATCAGATCGACGGCACCGCCTCAGGACGCCGGATATTCCGCGCCACCGATGATGAGGTCGATCGCGGCCATCATCCAGAACTGATGCGTGGTCTCGACGATGTTGTAGCTGCGGCTGTCGACGTAATAATTGACGTCGCCGAGATTGCGCAGCGGATTCTCGGCGTTCATGCCCGACAGCGTGATCACATCGAGCTTCATCGCCCGCGCCTGCGCGACCGCATTGAGAATATTCTTCGAGCGTCCCGACGAGCTGATCGCGACGAGGCAATCGCCGGCGCGGGCGCTCAGCCGCACAGCATGCGCAAGCCAGTCCTCGAAACCGTAATCATTGGCAAGACACGACATCATGCTGGCATCGCTGAAGCAGAGTGCGGGCACCGATGCGTTCTTCGCCAGATCGATCGCGAGATGGGAGGCGATGCCGGCCGAGCCTCCATTGCCGATGAAGATGACTCGGCCGCCCTGCTCGCGCGCGCGCAACCAAGCCGTGCGGGTGGCGGAAATCCTGGCGAAAACCCCGTCGTCAACCGCCGTCGCGCGATGGAGGCGCCCCACATAATCGTCGAGGAAGGCCTTGTGATCGGGATTGATGGGCTCCACAGGCATGGGTTGGCAGCTCGACGGCAACATGGCGCCCCTGATACCGGCTATCACCAGCGATTGCAAAGCTATATTACCATCGAAGTCGACCAACAGCCGATTCGGTTTCCACCTTCACTCAACATTGGCGGGCCTGTTTCGCTGGGCATTCGCATCACGGATGTTCCTATGAAATGCATCGTTACCGGTGGCGCGGGCTTCATCGGCAGTCACCTCGTCGACCGCCTCCTCGACGACGACCATGAGGTCGTCGCGCTCGACAATTTCGTGATCGGACGCCCCGAAAATCTGGCCTCGCGTGTCGATTCTGGTCGACTGAAGATCGTGCGGGCCGACGTCACCGAACTCGAATCGATCAAGCCGCATTTCGACGGCATCGACTGGGTGTTTCATCTCGCCGCGCTGGCCGACATCGTCCCCTCGATCGAGTCCCCGATCCCGTATCACCGCGCCAATGTCGACGGCACGGTCAACGTTCTCGAGGCTGCACGGCAGGCCGGCGTCAGCCGCTTCGTTTATGCTGCGTCGTCCTCCTGCTACGGAATTCCCGATGTCTATCCGACGCCGGAGAGCGCTGAGATCCGACCGATGTATCCTTATGCCCTCACCAAGAATCTCGGCGAGCAGTGCGTCATGCACTGGTGCCAGGTCTACAAGCTGCCCGCGGTCGCGCTGCGCCTGTTCAACGTGTACGGGCCGCGCCATCGCACCACGGGCACCTACGGCGCCGTGTTCGGCGTGTTCATGGCGCAGAAGCTCGCCGGCAAGCCCTTCACGGTGGTCGGCGACGGCGAACAGACCCGCGACTTCACCTTCGTCAGCGATGTCGCCGATGCTTTCGTGACCGCCGCGCGCTCCGAGGTCTCGAACGAGATTTTCAACGTCGGCTCCGACAACACCTACAGTGTCAACCGGCTGGTTGAGCTTCTCGGCGGCGACAAGGTCCACATTCCCAAGCGTCCCGGCGAGCCCGATTGCACCTATGCCGACATCACCAAGATCAAGCGGATCCTGAAATGGACGCCGAAGGTAAGATTTGAGGACGGGGTCGCGACGATGCTGAATTCGATGGATCAGTACAAGGACGCTCCCCTGTGGACAGTGGACAAGATCGCGGACGCCACGAAGGACTGGTTCAAATATCTCGCAGACAACAACGACGCGCCATCCGGCGCGCCGCAGAAGGCAAGCCAGTGAACAGGTTCGCCGGGTATCGTTGCCGCGAATCGATCAATTCCGGGCCGCCCGGCTGAGGCCGGCCGGCGCTTTAGGTAATTCACATGGGCTATATTCCGACCGACAATCCCGCGTTGAACGACCAACTGGCGGAGCACGAAAAGATCAGGACAATCGAGGAACTGGGCGAGATCGCGCGCTCCGCGCAAGCGCGGGGCCGGAAGGTTGCACTCTGCCATGGCGTCTTCGACCTCGTGCATCTCGGCCATATCAGACACATCCAGGCGGCGCGCAACGACGGCGACGTCGTCATGGTCACGATCACCGCCGACCGTTACGTCAACAAGGGACCCGGTCGGCCGATCTTCCCCGAAAACATGCGGGCCGAGATGCTGGCCTCGCTCGCGACCGTCGATTGGGTCGGCATCAATCACACTTCCAGCGCCGAGCCGATCCTGGATACGGTGCGGCCGGACATCTATGTGAAGGGGTCTGACTATGAAAACCCCGAAGACGACGTAACCGGCAAGATCCGGACCGAGCGCGACGCCGTCGAGCGTCACGGCGGGCGCATCGTGTTCACGCGCGACGTGACATTCAGCTCCTCGTCGCTGGTGAACCGGTATTTCGACATCTACGATCCTCCCCTCCGCGACTACCTGCAAAAAGTCCGTGAAGGTGGCGGCGCCGATCGCCTGCTGAAGCTGATCGACAAGGTGCAGGACATGCACGTCGTGCTGGTCGGCGACACCATCATCGACGAATACCAGTACGTCACGGCGCTCGGAAAGGCCTCGAAGGAAAACATCGTCGCCACGCTGTTCAAGAGCGGCGAGCAATTTGCGGGCGGCGTCATTGCCGCGGCGAACCATGTCGCGAGCTTCTGCAAGTCGGTGGAGGTCGTCACGACGCTTGGTGGCAACGACTACCCTGAGGAGTTCATTCGGGCGCATGTCCGCCCGAACGTCACGTTGACGCCGATCCGCCTTCAGGGCCGTCCGACGACCCGCAAATCGCGGTACGTCGAGCTCGGATATCTGCACAAGCTCTTCGAAGTCTACACCATGGACGACACGCCGCTCGACGAGGCCGATCGGAAGGAGATCGACCGTATCACGACGGAGCGCGTCCGTGGCGCGGACGTGGTGATCGCCACCGATTTCGGTCACGGCATGATCGCGTCGAGCACGATCGACACCCTGATCGCCAACTCCAGATTCCTGGCGGTCAATGCCCAGAGCAACAGCGGCAATCACGGCTACAACCTGATCACGAGGTATCCGCGGGCCGACTACATCTGCATCGACGCGCCGGAGGCGCGTCTGGCTGCAAGCGACAAGTTCAGCGACATCGCGTCCGTGATCGAGGCCGGCTTGCACGGCAAGATCGACTGCGACAACATGATCATCACGCACGGCTCCTTCGGCTGCTACCCCTTCTCGTCGAAAACCGGCGTCACGCGCGTCCCCGCCTTCACCAAGACCGTCGTCGATACCGTCGGCGCGGGCGACGCCTTCCTAACGATCACCGCGCCGCTGGTTGCCGCCGGCGGCAATATCGAGGACGTCGCCTTCATCGGGAACGCAGCCGGCGCGATCAAGGTCGGGATCGTCGGCCACCGCAGCTCGGTCGAAAAGGTGCCGCTGGTCAAGTTCGTCACCGCGCTGTTGAAGTAGCGCGACGGCAGATACTGGAGAACGACAGTGATTGGTCGAAAATGGAATGTGATGGTCACCGGTGGTGCCGGCTATGTCGGTAGCGTGCTGGTTCCCCAGTTGCTCGCTGCGGGCCACAAGGTCACCGTGCTCGACCTGTTCATGTATGGCGAGGACGTGTTCGATGCCGTCCGCGACAATCCCAATTTGCGCCTGATCAAGGGTGACATCCGTGACGAAGCCGCGATCAACGAGGCCCTGCGCGGCAACAACGCCGTAATCCACCTCGCCTGCATCTCCAACGACCCGTCGTTCGAGCTGGACCCGGGGCTCGGCAAGTCCATCAACTACGACTGCTTCCGGCCGATGGTGCGCGCCGCCAAGAAGGCTGGCATCAAGCGCTTCATCTATGCCTCCTCGTCCAGCGTCTACGGAATCAAGGACGAAGCCGAGGTGACCGAGGACCTGTCCTGCGAGCCGCTCACGGACTACTCGAAGTTCAAGGCGATGTGCGAGACCGACCTAGCCGACGAGGCCGCGTCCGGGTTCGTCGCCTGCACGGTTCGCCCCGCCACCGTCTGCGGCTACGCACCGCGACAGCGGCTCGACGTCGTCGTCAACATCCTGACTAATCTCGCGGTTAACACCGGCCGCATCCGCGTGTTCGGCGGAACGCAGCGCCGGCCCAATTTGCACATCCAGGACATGTCAGCCGCTTATCTGTTCCTGCTCCAGCTGGATGACGCAAAGATCGACGGCAAGACGTACAATATCGGCTACGAGAACCACTCGCTGATGAAGATCGCCGACATCGTCAAGTCGGTGGTCGGCAGCAATGTCGATGTCGTCGTCGAGCCGACCGACGATCTCCGCTCCTACCACGTTTCTTCGGAGAAGATCCGGCGCGAGCTCGGCTTTGCGCCGTCCCATACGATCGAGCAGGCCGTGTCCGGCCTCGTTGACGCTTTCAAGGCGGGCCACCTGCCGAACTCGCTTAACGACCCCCGGTACTTCAACATCAAGATGATGCAGAACATCAGCCTGAAGTGAGCGGCGTGCGGATCGGCATCGATTTCGACAACACGATCATCTGCTACGACAAGGTCTTTGCCGCCGTCGCACTTCAGCGTGGGCTGGTGCCGGAAGGGTGGGAGGGGCTGAAGACCGACCTACGGGATCATCTCCGGTCCAGCGCGGGCGGCGAGCTCGCCTGGCAAGGACTGCAAGGCTTCGTCTACGGCAAGGGAATTGGCGGCGCCGAAATCTATCCGGGCGTGCGGGAATTCCTGGTGGCGTGCAAGCGGGCCGGCTCGAAGGTCTGCATCGTCAGCCACAAGACCCGATTCGGTCATCAGGACCCCGACCGCACCGACCTGCGCGACGCGGCGCGCGGCTGGCTGCGGG
Source organism: Bradyrhizobium sp. MI1.3 (assembly GCF_055811695.1). Lineage (NCBI taxonomy): Bacteria > Pseudomonadati > Pseudomonadota > Alphaproteobacteria > Hyphomicrobiales > Nitrobacteraceae > Bradyrhizobium > Bradyrhizobium sp. MI1.3. The sequence continues at coordinate 102,311 of NZ_JBVVPQ010000019.1, forward strand.
GAGCCGGCCTGATCGACGCTGCGGATGCGGCGCTGGCCGTCGACGACGTCTATTTCGAGCACACACTGGCCGCCAAGGTCGAGAGGCTCGCGAGCCTGAAGCTGGACGTCTTCATCGACGATCTGGTCGACGTCTTCGAGCAACCGCATTTTCCGAAAACCACGCGATCGATCCTGTTCACGCGGTCGGAGCCTCCTCACCCCGAACACTGCAAGCCGATCGCGACATGGGCCGATATCCGCCGCGAGGTGTTTGCAGCATGAGCGAGAGCGACATCACCGCGCCGGATGCGATGGCAATCGGCAGCCGCCTGGCCGGTGCGCGTGTCGCAGACGCCCAGCCGGCACGGTCCGGCGGCAACAACAGGGTTTTTCGGCTGGAGATGGCGGAGGGACCGCCCCTCGCCCTCAAGCATTATCGGTCCGACGGACGCGATCGCCTGGGACAGGAGTATGATGCACTCTCGTTCCTGGCGCGCCACGGCATCACGTCGACACCACGGCCGGTCGCGAAGGACGCGGATGCGTTCTGCGCGCTGTACCAATGGTTCGACGGCGAACCTGCGGTGCTGCGCCCCCAGGGCGACGATGCCGATCAACTCGCCGATTTCCTCATCGGGCTGCAGAAGCTGCGCGACGCCGAAGGCGCGCAGCATTTGCGCAACGCCTCAGCCAGCATCTTTTCGCCAGAAGCGGCCATCGCCCAGTACGAGCAGCGCCTGGACGCATTGAGGCGGGCATTGGATGATCATCCGGACCTGCGCACGTTTATCGAAGGCAGCCTCGTTCCCAGCACTGCCGTCGCGATTCGGCAGCTCCGCCGGCGCTACGCGGAACTGGGCCGGGGTCCCTCGGTGGACCTTGCGCCCACCCATCGCGCGCTGAGTCCGTCCGACTTCGGACTGCACAACGCGCTGCGCGCCGAAGACGGGCGCTTGCGATTCATCGACCTCGAATATTTTGGCTGGGACGATCCGGTCAAGCTCGTGTCCGACACCGCCATTCACCCCGGCAGCGACCTGCCGGAAGCGAGCGCGAATCGCTTGATCGAACGGCTGTCGCGCGCCTTCGAGGCGAGCGATGACGCGTTTGCGATCCGCCTTGACGTACTATATCCTGTGTTCAAGGGAATCTGGTGCCTGATTGTCCTGAACGCGTATTTGCCGGACAGCCGCTCCCGGCGCGCAATGCCTGCGCAAGGTGGCGATGTTAGGATCCGCCTCGCCGGTCAGCTCGACAAAGCCCGCCGACTTCACCAGACGATTCGCCCAACCGATTTACCGAAGTGACCCGGATCTCACCCCACGCTGAAACCGCCCTCGCCTGCACGCTGGATGAGCGCAGCCTCTATCTGCGCCGCCTGGTGCTCGGTTCTGTCCGCTCTGCGGGACGCGGACATGTCGGTCCGGCATTGTCGCTGATCGAGATGGTCCGCGTGCTCTACGACGACGTGCTGCGGATCGATCCGAGCAATCCGCGCGATCCGACCCGCGACCGCGCGATCCTCAGCAAGGGACACGGGTGTCTGGCACTCTATGCGCTCTTGGCCGATCGCGGATTCTTTCCGCTGTCGGAGCTGGACGGTTTCTGCGGCCCCGACAGCATTTTGGGCGGACATCCCGAATACGGAATGGTGCCGGGGGTCGAGGCCTCGACCGGCGCGCTCGGACACGGACTGTCGATCGGTGTCGGCCTGGCGCTCGCCGCGCGCATGCGCGAGCGGACCTACCGTACCTTCGTCCTTCTCGGCGACGGCGAGATCAACGAGGGATCGGTGTGGGAAGCTGCCATGGGCGCGGCCAAGCACGGGCTCGACAATCTTGTCGCGCTGATCGACTACAACAAGCTGCAGAGCTACGGGCCCACCGATTACGTCCTGCCGCTGGAGCCGCTCGCGGACAAATGGCGCAGCTTCGGCTTTGCCGTGCAGGAGCTCAACGGCCACGACGTCGGCGCCCTGCGCACTGTCCTGAAGCAGGTCCCGGCCGTTCCGGGAAAACCCACAGCGATCATCTGCCATACCGTCAAGGGCAAGGGTCTGCCGGCCGCGGAATCCAACGCGGATTGGCATCACAAGAACAAGCTCACCGACAGCGAGCTCGACGCCATCCGCGTCGCCGTCGGGGATTTTTGATCGGCTTCTCATGCGCAACACCGCGATGAACATGGTCCACAAGCTCGCCGCGCGCGACGAGCGTGTGCTCTACATCGGCTCCGATCCCGGCGCAGGTACCTTGCGCGCGATGAGCAAGGAGTTTCCCAAGCGCCACCTGATCGAAGGCATTTCGGAAGCGCACATCATCGGCATGTCGGCAGGTCTCGCGATGGAAGGCTTCGTGCCCTACGTCAACACCATCGCCACGTTTCTGACCCGCCGCTGCTACGAGCAGGTCGCGGTCGATCTGTGCCTGCACAATCTGCCGGTGCGGTTGATCGCCAATGGCGGCGGGCTCGTCTACGCCCCGCTCGGCCCCACCCACCAGGCGATCGAGGATATCGCCATCATGCGGGCGCTGCCGAACATGACGGTGGTCTGCCCGTGCGACGCCGACGAAGCGGCGCGGCTGATGGGGCAAACGCTCGACTGGACCGGGCCGATCTACATCCGGCTCGGCAAAGGTGGCGACGCCGTAGTCTCAAAGGCCGAGCACGGCTTCGAGATCGGCAAGGCCATCCTGATGCGGCCGCCAGGCGACGTCGTCATGATCACGACAGGCATCATGCTCCAGCGGGCACTCGCTGCGGCCGACCTGCTGGCCGCGCAAGGCATTCGCGCCGGCATCCTGCACATGCACACGGTCAAGCCGCTCGACACCAAGGCGCTGCTGCAAGCGATCCGGGGTATCAGGCTAGTGGCGACGCTGGAGGAGCACGTGCCCTCGGGCGGCCTGGGCAGCGCGGTCGCGGAGACGCTGATCGACAAGCTCGGCTCTGGCCTGCCCGCGATGCTGCGGTTGTCGTTGCCGGACCGGTTCATGCACAATTACGGATCGCAGGACTCGCTGCTGAAGAAGCACGGACTTTCCGCCGACGCCATTGCGACCTCGATCGCGCGCGCGCTTCCCGCCTCATACACCTCCTCTCCGCAACTTCATTCCACCTGACGGGTCCCATGCACGACGTTCGATATTCCTATCTGCTCGAGCAATTCTCCGACCCAGCACCGATCCTGGCCGAGATCGGCCGACTGGTGGCGACGGGTGACTTCACTCTGGGCAAGCCGGTCGCGGAATTCGAACGGCGCTTTGCCGAGCTGATCGGCGTGCGTCACGCCATCGGCGTCGGATCGGGCACCGATGCGCTCAAGCTGCCGCTCAAGGCGCTCGGCATCGGCCATGGGGACGAGGTCATCACGGCCGCCAACACCTTCATCGCCACCGTCGGCGCCATCGCCGAGACCGGCGCGACCCCGGTGCTGGTCGACTGCGACGACTCCTTCTGCATGAACGTCGACTACGTCGAAGCCGCGATCACGGAGAAAACCAAGGCGATCATGCCGGTTCAATTGACCGGCGAGGTCACCGACATGGGCAGGCTGATGGCGATCGCCCAGCGTCACAACATCCCCGTGGTCGAGGATTCCTGCCAGGGCATCCTGTCGGAATTCGCGGGAAAGCGGTCCGGCACCCACGGTATCGCGGCCGGCTTCTCCCTGCATCCGCTGAAGAACCTCAACGTCTGGGGCGATGCCGGCGTCGTCGTCACCAACGACGACGGGATGAACGAGCGGCTTCGCCTGATCCGCAACCACGGCATGAAGAATCGCGACGAAATCGCGATTCTCGGCTGCAATTCGCGGCTCGATTCCCTCCAGGCGGTCGTCGGCAACTGGCTGATCGGCCAGACCAGCGAGATCACGCGCCGTCGAATCGAGAACGCGGCCTATTACGATGCAGGCCTCGCGTGCCTGCCCGGCCTGCGCATTCCGCCGCGCCGGCCTAACGTGAAGCACGTCTACCATCTCTACATGGTGTTCGCCGAGCGCCGCGACGAGCTCTACAAACACTGCCTGGACAACGGCATCGAAGCGAAGATCCACTATCCCATCCCGCTGTATCAGCAGGAAGGCCTCAAACACCTCGGCTACGCGCCAGGCACCTTCCCGGTCTCCGACCGCCATGCCCGGGAAGTCATCAGCTTCCCCGTCGACCAGCATCTGACACGGGCGCAGCAGGACCGCGTCATCGAGATCGTTCGGGCGTTCTGCCATGGACGCTGACACCGGCCGCCGGCGCATCGGTTACGTCAATCTTCCCGCCCAATTCGAGGAAGAGCGCGTTGAGATCATGCAGGCGGTCGAGGGCGTATTCCGGCGCGGCGATTTCATCGGCGGCGCGGCCATTGCCAAGTTCGAAGAGGAGCTCACCACTTATATCGGCTCGCCGCATGTGGTGACGCTGAATTCCGGCACCGATGCGCTGATCCTGTCCTTGAGGGCGCTCAACATTGGTCCCGGGGACGAGGTGATTACCCCACCCAATTCGTTCGTGGCATCGACCGCGGCCATCATTGCCGTCGGCGCCAAGCCCGTGTTTGCGGACGTGCTGCCGGACCAGAATATCGATCCCGCCGCAGTTGAGGCCGCCGTCACCTCGCGCACCAAAGCGATCATGCCGGTGCACCTGACCGGACGCATGGCGGACATGAACCCGCTGATGGCGATCGCGGCCAAGCACGCTCTCGCCGTGATCGAGGACAGCGCGCAGGCCGTCGGCTCGACCTATGACGGGCGGATGAGCGGGACCATCGGAACGTTCGGCTGCTTCTCCGCCCACCCGCTGAAGAACCTCAATGCCGCGGGCGACGCCGGCTTCGTCGTCACCGCCGACGCCGAGCTTGCCGCGAGAATTCGCCGCCTGCGCAATCATGGCCTGATCAATCGCAGTGACGTCCAGGAATGGGGCATCGTGTCACGCCTCGACACGGTCCAGGCCGAGGTGCTCCGGATTCGCTTGCGTCACCTGCCCTCTGTCATCGAACGCCGGCGCCGCAACGCCGCGCAATACCGCGCCGAGCTCGCCGGCCTTCCCCTGTTCATCCCGCTTTGTCGCAACATCGAGTTCAACACCTTCCACACCTTCGTCGTGCAGACGGACCGTCGCGATAGCTTCCAAAAATATCTTGCCGACAAAGGTATCGAGACCGCGATCCACTATCCGGTACCGATCCACCTCCAGGAGGCGGCTGCGCATCTTGGCCACGGTCGCGGCGCGTTCCCGGCGACCGAGCGGCAGGCAGATCAGATCCTCACGCTCCCCATCAACCAGTTCCTCTCGACCTCGGACATCAGCTATATTTGCGCGACCGCCCGGGAGTACTTTGCATGACGGACACGGCTTTCCTCGAGGCCGATGAGCAGGCATTGGCGCAACGTTTCATCGATGACGGCTTCGTCACCACGCCGGCCGACGATCGCGCCGGGCTCGACCGGATCCAGCGGCGCGCCGCCGAGCTCGCGGCGGACTTTTTGAAGCTGCCACACGGCAACGACCCCTACGCGATGCTCGACACCATCCACACGCGGGTGAGCGTCGATGATCTCAACGGCCTGCGGCTGCACGTCTTCAACGGCCTCAATGCAGAACCCTGGTTCCGGCCGACCTATTTCCGTCTGGCGCGCTCGACGATCGAGACCATCGTCGGCAACGAACTCTGCATGCAGCGCCGCGTCAATCTCAGCATCCAGCTGCCCGGAGACGATTCGTCGCTCCTCGCCACCCATTCCGACGTCTGGTCGGGCGACTCGCCGTTCGAGGTCGTGGTGTGGGTACCGCTGGTCGACGTCCACCGCACCAAATCGATGTATCTGCTGCCGCCATCCCTGAACGGCGACATGCAGGACCGGATGGCCAGCCTGCGCAGCGCCGAGGAACTCTACCAGACCATCAAGCCGCACGCGACCTTCATCGAGATTCCCTACGGTCACGTGATGCTGTTCAACCAGACCCTGATGCACGGCAATCGCGTCAACGAGGAAGCCGGCTCGCGTTGGAGCATGAACTGCCGCTTCAAGAGCATCATGTCGCCCTATGCGGACAAGCGATTCGGCGAATTCTTCGAACCGATCCTGCTACGTCCGGCGACCCGCGTCGGCATGCAATACAAGCTCCCGGGAGGCTTCCATGGCTGAGCGAGCCGGCCATCGCGGCTATATCGGCGCCCGGCCGCTGAACGGCAGCCGCACCCCGCAGCACGTCCAGAACATCGTGATCCGCGACTACGCGCGGCGGAAGAACCTGCATTATCTGCTCAGCGCCGCCGAGCACACTATGCCCGGCAGCTACATGGTGCTCGAGGACATCCTGGACGAGTTGCCTCGATTGCGCGGCTTGATTCTCTACAGCATCTTCATGCTGCCGCCCGACGAGGCAAGGCGGCGGAAGATCTATGACCGCGTGCTGAGCGAGGGCTGCGACCTGCACGCGGCCGTCGAGGAGATCACGCTGTCCTCGCGCGACAACATTCAGGCCGTCGAGGACATCCTGCTCGTCAACAAATTCGCGACCATCCTGTGACGATGCCGCGGACCGGTTGAAAACAATGACCGAGATCAACCTGCTCCAGCCAATGCACGCATCGACCAAGCGGCACTACGTTCAGCGGGTCGTCGAGCACGACAAGGCGGAATCTGCCACTGTCGCGCGGCAATGGGGACGCGACTACTGGGACGGCGACCGCCGCTATGGCTATGGCGGTTATAGCTACGACGGACGGTGGCGGCCGCTCGCCCAGACCCTGATCGACCGCTACGGCATCAAGCCCGGGATGAGCGTGCTCGATGTCGGCTGCGGCAAGGGCTATTTGCTCTACGAATTCACCCAACTCGTCCCTGGCCTCACCATCGCCGGCATCGACATCTCCGACTATGGCATCGCCAATGCCAAGGAAGAGGTGCGACCGCAATTGAAGGTCGGCAGCGCCGTCGAGCTCCCCTACCCCGACCACAGCTTCGATCTCGTGGTGTCGCTCGGCGTGCTCCACAATCTTCCGCTCGAGGACGTCTTCCGCGCCGTGTCGGAGATCGAGCGCGTTGGACGCGGCACCTCGAAATATCTGATGGTGGAATCGTTCCGCGACGAGCGCGAGAAGGCGAACCTGCTCTACTGGCAGCTCACCTGCCTGAGTTTCCATGGTCCGAAAACCTGGGCCTGGATCTACGACAAATGCGGCTACCGGGGCGACCATGGGTTCATCTTCTTCGAATGAAGCAACGGGCCTGCGCCGGCCGGCCTCGCTGCGAGCGCAAAATCTTGAAGTGTATTATTCGGACGACGCCATCGTCACGGCGGACGACGCCACGATCGCGGAACTGAAGCGCATCGCCGCAGGCAATCCGCGTCTGCGCAGCCGGCTGTGCATGCATCCCGATCCCTCGTCCGGCCTGCACGAGATGCTGATCGTGCATCATCGCGAGGCCTATGTGCGGCCTCACAAGCATTTTGGCAAACCTGAGTCGTTTCATTTGATCGAGGGTACCGCGCAGGTCGTGATCTTCGAGGACGACGGCCACATTCGCGACGTGCTAGAGATGGCGCCGTACGGTCGGGGCGCGCTCTGCTACTACCGGATGCCCGAGCAGGTGCTTCACTCGATCCTGATCACCTCGGAGTGGCTGGTGTTTCACGAAACCACCGCCGGTCCGTTCGATCCCTCCCGCACGGCGTTTCCCGACTGGGCTCCGGATGGCGGCGATGCCGCGGAAGTGCAGGACTATGTCACTAGGACCGGTGCGCTCGCCGCGAAGCATCTGGCCCATCGCCATACTTCACGAGCCATTCCAGCAGAGGTTGCTACCGATGACTAATCATTGCCGCCTCTGCCATTCGACCAATTTGCGCCCGGTCATCGACCTCGGACAGATGCCGATTGCGCATCGGCTTCGGCACAGCCGCGACGAACAGGACGAACGGTATCCGTTCGAGGTGTTCGCCTGCGGCGAGTGCGGCCTGCCCCAGATCGTGAAGCCGATCGATCCCGACATTCTGTATCGGCAGTTCAACTACAATTTCAGCAGCTGGAAGCCGGAGCCGCACCAGGTCGACGAACTCGACACCATCGCCAAATTCTCGAGCCACCAATCCGTGTTCGAGATCGGATGCAACGACGGCCTGTTCATGGACAGGCTTCGCGAACGCGGCGCGAAGGTTTTGGTGGGCGTCGAGCCCAACCCGGTGTCCGGCAAGATCGCCCGCGAGCGTGGCGTCAAGGTCTATGCCGACATGATCAGCCCGGCGCTGTCTCACGACGCGGTTGCCGAGGCCGGCAAGTTCGACCTCGTCGTGTCGCGCCAGGTGCTGGAGCACATCGTCGATTTCGAGAACTTTTTCGACTGCGTGAAAATCGCGCTACGCGACGACGGGCTGCTGTTCATCGATGTGCCTGATTTCGCGCCCGGCTCGACGGCGGGCGACCTCTCCGTCCTGTGGGAGGAGCACGTCAGCTATTTCACCGAGCCGACGCTGCTGTCGCTGCTGGCGCGCCACGGCTTCGAGGCGGTGTCGGTGAAGAAGTACAATTTCAGCGGCGGCAGCCTCGCGATTGCAGCGCGACGCGCGACGCGCGACGTGACGACGCCGGCCGCGCCGTCCGGCGTCGGCGAGAAATTCGGTCGGCGCGCCAGGGAGTACGGCGCGCGTCTTCGCCCGATCCTCGCCAAGGCCCGCGCCGACGGCGCCGAGATTGCCATCTACGGCGCCGGCTGCCGCGCCTGCACCTTCACCAATGCCCATGAATTTGCGGATCTTGTCGACCTCTCGGTCGACGACCAGAAGGAGCGCCAGGGCTTGTTCCTGCCCGGCACCGGCATTCCGATCCGCCCGCCGGAGGACCTCGCCGGCAAGTCGGAGCCGCTCGTCTGTCTTCTGGCCGTGAACCAGGAGAACGAAGACAAGGTCGGCAGCCGGCTGCGTGAAAACGTGAAGCGTCCGCTCCACATCGTTTCGATCTTCGCGCCCTCCGACATCTGGAGCGAGCTCGATCGTCTCGAGGCGGCCGCAGGGTCGCGGCATGGCTGAGGACAAGCTCTTCAACTATTACGAACGTCAGGACGTCCTACCGACGTTCGGGAATTTCAAATCCGCCGCCGAACTCGAAGCCTATGCCGGCCTGCGGCGCGAGTTGTTTTCGGACAAGCTGGTGCTGCCGCCGCGGTTGTTCCGCGACGCCGACATGCTCGAATTCGGCCCTGATTCCGGCGAGAACGCGCTCGTGTTTGCGAGCTGGGGCGCGAACATGACGCTCGCCGAGCCGAACCGGCATGCGCACGCAAAAATCCAGGCTTACTTCGCGCATTTCAGCCAAGCCCAACGTCTCCGCGAACTCGTGTCGTTCGACGTCGAAGGATTTCGTAGCGATCGTCGTTTCGACATTATCGATGCCGAAGGATTCATCTACACGGTGCAGCCGACTGAAAATTGGCTCGGCATCTTTCACCGGCTGCTCAATCCGGACGGTTACGCCGTCGTTTCCTACTACGAGCGCTACGGCGGCTTCTTCGAGCTCGCGCTCAAGGCGATTCATGCGGCCGGCAAGGCACTGACGGGCCGTCCCGGGCTCGAGACGGCGAAGCTGCTGTTCGACGCGAAATGGAACAGCATTCCGCACACGCGCAGCTTCGAATCCTGGCTGATGGACGTGCTCGAGAACCCTTTCGTCCGGCACCGCTACTTCCTCGACGCGGGGGCCTTGTGCACGGCGGCGCACGAGCAGGGGTTCGATATCTGTTCGGGGTGGCCCGTCTATCGCGACAGCCTGGACGTCTACTGGCACAAGAAGGTCCTCTCCGACGACGAGAAGCTGCGCCGCGCGACGCGCCACCTCGGTCGCAGCCGTCTGAGCTTTCTCGGCGGACGGAAGCTCTATCTGGCCGGCAAGACCGAAGCGGTCGAGGCGATCTCGGCTTCGATCGAGACACTGGTTCTCGATGTCGATGCGATGATCGACGATCCCTTCGGCGCCAGCCTGCCCCGTGTGATCGCGAACCTCGCGTCACTGCGCGAGACGATACCGGCGACGGACATTCTTGCCGACGATGCGTCCGACATCGACGCCATCATCGCGACCCTCGACAGCTTCCATCGCATCTTTGACGCGATCGGGCGACGGGATGCGTCCACAGTCACCGCCCTCACCCAGTCAGACCGGGCGTTCATCAACACCTGGGGACAGCCGGCGCATTTCCTCGTTCTCCGGAAACGCTTCGAGGGTCCTAGCAAGTGAGGCCGGGCATTGGCATCATCGGAACGGGCATGGTCGGCCAGATGTGCCACCTCGCCAATTTCGCCGCGAACCCCGCCTGCCGCGTTGTCGCGATCGCGGATCTCCGGCCTGATCTCGCCGCCGCAGCGGCGCAGAAATTCGACATCGCGCGGGTCTACGGCACGCACCGGGAATTGCTGGCGGATAGCGAGGTGTCGGCCGTCGTCGTCGTTACGAAGCGTCGCGCCACCGGCCCGATCGTGCTGGATGCGTTGAACAGCGGCCGCCATGTGCTGTCGGAAAAGCCGATGGCCTACACCGCGGCTCAGGCCGTTGCGCTGGCCGAGGCGGCGCGGCGGCACAACCTCGTCTACAGCATCGGCTACATGAAGCGTCACGACGCCGGCGTGGCGCGCGCGCTGGCCGAGTTGGCGCGCCTGCGAACGGATCAGTCGCTTGGACGCATTGTCGGCGCGCGAGGCTGGTGCTTCGGCGGCAGCACTGGCCGGTCGCAGGACAATTTCGTCATGACCGGCGAAGTGCGGCCGGACGGGCTCGAGCTCTGGCAGGACGGCCCAGACTGGATGCCGGGCGTGATGCTACCCGGCTACGACAATTTTTTGAATGTGTTCAGCCATATCATCAACCTCGCGCGTTACATGCTCGGATCGTCACCGACAGTCGCGGAAAGCACCATCGAGAGCTCGGGCGCGGCGACCGTGACGCTCGACTTCGACGGCGTCGCCTGCGCGCTGCAACTCGCGAACGGATCCGAAGGCGTCTGGCGCGAGGGGCTGAGCATCGCGTTCGAGCGGGGCGCGCTGACCATCGAATTGCCCCCGCCTTTTGCCGAGCAGGAGGCGGAGGTCATCCTCGATCAGCAAGGACAACGCACGCAATTGCGGCGCGACACGAGCTGGGCGTTTCGGCGTCAAGCCGATGCATTCGTCGCCGATATCGTGGAACGGAGGACGCCGCTGGCTTCCGGCGCAGAGTCTGTGGCCGATATCGCCCTTGCGGAGGCGATCTGGAAACGGCAGGTCATCGCCTAGGGCTCACGCCATCTAGCAATATCCAGCCGATCGCTGATCGCCACATCCTAGCTAAGCGTTTGATTTCGCTGGCAGGAGTGGCAGGGCTCGAACCTGCGACCCCCGGTTTTGGAGTACGGGCGGCATCGTATCATCCGGTGCCGCCAAATTCGTTTGCGTAATGAAATCAAGCGGCTCTCCTCGCCCCCTGATCCACCCTATCCGTTCAGTTCTGTCCTGTACTTTCGCCTTTGGGTCCGGGATTGGGTCCAGCAGCGGCCAGCCTCGGCGCGATAGTTCGCTGCCATCTCGAGCCTGCCGGCTCCTCCGGCATGGTCGCGTCGGCCGCCAGCTCAATGCAAAGCCGCTCGAATGCCCGTAGCTTGTCGATGATGCGCTGATCTCGCCCCATGCGGCGGCTCAGGATCCCACGGGTGGTCGCCGTCAAGTCTAGGAGTCCGCCCATGGCCCGGGCCACACAGACAGTGTCGGCCAATGCAGTACATTGCGCTGCTTTTTTCGTTCGAATAAGTTGCGGCAATGAATCCGCGGGCCGGGAATTTCGATCTGATGCGGCTCGTCGCCGCTTCCCTTGTGTTTTGGTCGCACCAGTATCAAATTACAGGGTTCCCTGAGCCCGCCGTGCCGTGGGTTGGCTCGCTGGGTGGATTTGCAGTCTTCGCCTTCTTTGCGATTAGCGGTTATTTGAATTCTCTAAGCATGGTCCGATCGCGTTCGTCGGCGCAATTCCTCGTCAGTCGCGCGTTTCGAATTTTTCCTGCTCTGATCGTTTGCGTCTCTTTGTGCGTCCTGATGGGTGCTGTCGTCACAACCCTCCCGTTAAGCGATTACTTTGCTCCGCCAGGTTTGGGATTCAATGGTCGAAACACGCCATTTTGTTCTTATGGCGGGACTCGATTCTCTTCTTCGGGTTGGATTACAAGCTTCCGGGAGTTTTCGAGTCGAGCCTAGGCACAACTGAGGTGCTAACACCGCTCTGGACGCTTCCCCAGGAGGCAAAGCTCTATGTCTGTTTGGCCATCGTTGCATTAGTTTGCCGGTTCGATGCCCGCGCCATTGGAGGCGCCGTTTTTGTTGTTCTTGGCGGCTTTGCAATCTCCGGCATTTGGAGCGAGCTATTGCCGATCTGGCTCGGCGAGCGGGGCCTGACATGCGCAATTCTTTTCGCCGGTGGGGTCGGCGTTGCTCTGTTAGAACGTTGCCTAACGAAGACGATTGCAGTTGCCTGCTTTACGTCGATCGCGGTGTTGCTCCTGTGGTGTGGCCATAAAGAAACCCTTGCACTCGTGGCGATCGCACCGGTCTGTGTCGTACTAAACACTATCCCGCTGCCCCGGTGGACTGCGCCCAAGCTCGATATCTCGTATGGCGTCTATCTCTATGCTCTTCCAATACAACACCTAACGTCAGACCTGCCTTTAAGCTTCTGGAGCAAGGGCCCTTTTCGCTTTCATGGTCACGCTCCTGATGGGTACACTTTCGGCGCTATTGATCGAGCAGCCTATGCTTCGAGTGCGAAAGCGGATCCGTCCATTGTCTTGGCAAGGCAGTTTATGGCCCGCATCGCCGAGCATGGTGCCCGATCTAAAACACGTCAAAGATTAGCGCGACGCATCTTTCCTTCTTCTTGATTTAATCGTGGAAGCTTTCACACGCGCAGCATCTAGATCGGCCTTTATCTGCGGCATTGCCGCACCAGCGGGTTCTCTACTTGGCGGCGGCTCGTTGAGGTCTCGCGCCCATGGTGCCCCAGCGCGAATAGCTGACGGCGAGTTGGAATCAGTTGAATGCGCGCAAGCTGAGATGAGGAGACCGCAGAGGGTCAACGAACCTGCCCACATAAGGACATGGATGCGCATTGACTCATCCAACCGATTGCCGAAGAATCGATCCTCACATTATAGCACTAGTTCGCCCTGGGAGAGAGGCCCGCCAGCGAACCGGCGGGCCGTACGGCTTACTGCGGAGGCTTCTTCGTCGCGGTTGGCGGTTTCGCTGTGCCGCTCTTCGGGGTACCATAATTCGCTGTGGTACGAGAGCCATAGCCCCCAGGCTTACCATCCATTTTGTTAGCCGATGCCGGCGATGTCATGAACCCGGCGGCGATCACGGCGCCTCCGAATGCAAGAATTACGAACAGGGCAAAAGCTCTCATAATCGACATTTGCTGCTCCCAATATACGTTGTTCAAAATTCGCCACGCGAAATGCGCGTAGCTCGAGCAACGTATTCCAGAGCAAATGGATCGGCGAGTCTTTCCTGTAGGCATCCGAACGAACCGGCCGCCTCCAACGAGAGACAAGGGCGTTGCCCCGGCACAGGTAGCAAGTGAGTGCGGCGCTAACTCATTCCGAACAGAAAAACCCGCCGGCTCCGGTAGCCGACGGGTTCTCAATGCCCATGCGTACCGCGGTACTCGTCACCAATCCGCGATGGTACATCGTAAAGCGGTACCCATTGACGTCAGGTTAGCGAGACTCGGCTTCAGCTGATCCGCCGCTTCGCGGCCAGCGCTGTTGTCGCCGAGCAGATGGAGGCGCAACTCGCGCTGGGCCACCCCATCGACGTGGCCACCCACTCGACGCTCACGTCGACGATGGTCCGGGTCGCCCAGCGGATCGGCATCAGCCGCAGGGCGCGGGAGGTCCTGCCTTCGCTGGAGAGCTATCTCAAAGGCAAGTTGGATGAGGACGAGGAGGACGAGACATGATCTCGATCCTCGACGCGGCCTGTGACAGGCACCTCTTCGCCCCTTGGTTCAAGAACCGCGAACACTGGGCCGCGTGGTTCGCCTTTCTTGCTGCCCTGTTCGCAATCGAAATGACGGAGGAGCAAGCTTCGGTGTATCGAGCCTGCACGGGCCGCGAGGCGCTGCCTACTACAGCCGCGACCGAGGCTTGGCTGGCCGTCGGAAGAAGGGGCGGTAAGTCGTTCGTCTTGGCAATGCTGGCGGTATTCATCGCCTGCTTCCGCGACTGCCGACAATTCCTGGCGCCCGGCGAGCGCGGCACGATTATGGTGATCGCCCGCGACCGGCAGCAGGCCCGTATCATTCTCAGATACATCCGGGCACTGCTGCGCGTTCCGCTCCTTGCCCAAATGATCGAGCGCGAGACGGCCGAGGCATTCGACCTCGACAACCAGATCACCATCGAGGTTCACGTCGCCTCATTCCGGAGTACCCGCGGCTATAGCATCGTTGCCGCACTCTGCGACGAGATTGCCTTCTGGCCGACCGACGACGCGGCGGAGCCCGACTTCGAGATCATCAATGCTCTGCGGCCCGGCATGGCGCAGTTCCCGAATTCGCTGCTGCTCTGCGCCTCCAGCCCCTACGCGCGGCGTGGCGCGCTGTGGGACGCTCACCGCAGGCACTTCGGCCGCGATGCCGATCCGGTCCTGGTCTGGCAGGCACCGACGAGGGTAATGAACCCGACGATCCCGCAGGCATTGATTGACCAGGCTTACGAACGCGATCCCGCCTCCGCGAGCGCCGAGTTCGGTGCGGAGTTCAGGTCCGACGTCGAGTCCTTCATCAACCTCGAAGCCGTGCAGGCGTGCATCAGCAGAGGCACGTTCGAGCGCCAGCCGAGAACAGGCTTGCGCTACCTCGCCTTCACTGACCCGAGTGGCGGGTCGTCCGACAGCTTTACGCTTGCCATCGCTCATCGAGAGAACGACAGCCTGATTCTGGACTGTATTCGCGAGATCAAGCCGCCGTTCTCACCCGAAGCCGCGATTGCGGAGTTCGCCTCTACCTGCAGGTCCTACCGAATCTCAGGGATCGTGGGCGACAGGTACGCGGGCGAGTTTCCCAGAGAGCAATTTCGCAAGCACGGCATCAGTTATGACGTCTCAAACAAGTCGAAGAGCGACCTGTATCTCGACTTGCTGCCGCTCCTGAATAGCCGCCGGGCTGAGTTACTCGACAACCCGCGACTCGCCGCCCAGCTCGTCGCCCTGGAGCGCCGCACTGCCAGGAGCGGTCGGGAATCAATCGACCATCCCCCGGGGGCTCACGACGACCTCGCGAACGCTGTCGCCGGCGTTCTCGCCTCCAACCTCGCCGTCCGCTCGGGGCTTCGCATGTTCACCTATCCAGTAGTGGGTAGCAGGCCCGGCTGCGAGATCGATCCTAAAACTATGCGCCCGATTGAGCGAGAGCGAATTCGGTGGCTGAAGGTGAACTAATCGCAACACTACGAAGTCCTAAATTGAGAAGGAGACCGCAATGAGGCGCTTGACCCAGAACGAGATAGCCATACGGATCGTGCCGACCCATCTGCGCTGGCCTGAAGCGTCCACGAGCGTCGTCTGGAGGCTGCTGCATGAGTGCGTACAGCAGCTTCACGACTTCGCCCGAACCTTTGATAGCGACTGTACTGAGATCGAGGGAAGCAGACAGCTCGCCCGTGATGAGATCATGCGACGCCGCGCCGAGGTCGGCCACCGGGCGATGAAGCAGCTGGCTGTGTTCAGGCCGTTCGATAGTGCCAGCGTGGCAGCCACCAGGGAAATCGAGCGGCTGCACAGACGCGAGGAGCTGACGCCGCAAGAGTCAGAGGCGAAGCAGAAGTTGATCAAGGCGCTGGACGAACTACGAGGTGGACTCGCCGCGATGGAGCGACTTCTGCTGGAGAGGAGTAAGATACGGCAGAGGTCTGCCTATTGCCTGCACTATTGAAGTGGTCAGTGACCCAAGCATATTGTCCGCTGGCTGATTGCCTCAGCGTCGTGCCTGCGCGTTCCGCGGCGGGACCTTCGAACGCTCCTGTGCCAGATCCAAAGAAAAAACCTCGCGCAAAGCCAGGGCTGGACAAGCACTGCCCGAGGCAAATTCCGCGCTGATGGGGCGCCTCTGCGGCGAGCAGTTTTGGATTCGGATCAGGTTATAGGCGATCAGATTAAGCAGGAAGTCGGCGGCGACGCGAGCGATGCCCCAATGTTTGTTCTTGCGCATGGTGCCATGCTGCTTGCCCCATCCGAAAATGCACTCGACCATCGCCCCGGGCGATTGCGACATGCCGAATCCCGGATGCCGCGTGGTTCGTTCGTCGATCGCTTGATGGCCTGGTTCTGTGTCACATGAGGCGTCACGCCGAGGGCGCGAAGATTGGCGACATGATCGGCGGTATCGTACGCCTTGTCCTCACCAGCCGTGATGCGACGACCTGCGGGCTTTGGGTCTCGCCTTCAGCATGACCTCCGCAGCCCGGCGTTCGGCGGTGCCATTGGCATGCGTGACCCTGCCGGGCACCGCCAGCAGATCGACGGAAGAAGATAGCGTTTACTTGCTGAGTTTTTCCCATTCGTCGCGGATCTCTTTACTACCATGCCGCGCCAGATCAATTGCTTCTGTCTCGCCGGGAGCACCCATCAGCTTTACGGCGCCTGATTTTGGTTCCGGTCCTGCTGAGCCTCCCTTCACGCAGCGCTGCGGGGTGAAGTACTGGTGACAAAACAGCACCATAGGCCGCTCCACCGAGGGTTTAGGTCCCCCTCTCTCTTCTTCGCTTACCGTAGACTCGACAAAGGCCAGCTCACCCCCCCCAGCTGCCGCAGCTCGTCAAATGTAGATGCAAGAATGCGACGCATTGTCGAGGTTAGATCATTCGACTGATCGGCCAAAACCTTCGGCAGATCAGCCTTGAACTTGCCGGCGCCCTGGTGAATAGCGATCCCATATTCCAGGCAAAAAGCGCGCATCTGA